>CAZIIZ010000172.1:0-4711 GCA_964539225.1 uncultured Hyphomicrobiales bacterium
TTACCAGTATTACCAGCAAATGCTCTGCCTGACGGATTACAAACAGTAACACAACGTTCTCTCAGATTACCGCTCATCTCCATAACACCATAATACGACGCTCCGCTTGACAGGCGACTACCGCCACTGAAACAACCTACTCGTAAAGGACCGTCTATACGTCCATTACCATTATAAAAATTACAGTTTGCTCCACTTACACTACTGCCTTCGTCTGCTTGACCGGAATTTATAATATCCGAATTCATTGTGCCAGCTGAAGTAATTGATGTACTGCCCCAAGCGTATTCATCAGCAATTGGTATTTCTGTACCACGACAAGCTTTCTCATATTCAAGCTCAGTCATCGGACGCAAACCGCTCCAATCTGAATAAGCTGTTCCGTCAGCCCAACTTAAGTAATTGCAAGCTATATTTTGACCGTCAGTTGATTCATTCAGAATATCATTGTTATTAGCATCGCAACCATAATTGCCATTAACTAATTTTACAAAATGACGACCATTGTTAAAATAATTTGGAAATCGAGTTGTCTGTTGCAATGGAGTAAGTGTATTCAAAAAATCCGCATATTGCTCTTGAGTTATTTCATATTTAAAACAATAAAATTCATTATAACCTTTAGGAAAATAAGCTGGAATCGGACCAATTCCGTCTCCGCCCCAATAACCATTATTATAATCTAAGTTCCCATTAGTTGTACCAACTATAATTGCTCCTTCAGATGTAATTTGATACGGTGCATTGTAGCCATAGGAATAAAAAGGAATATACTCCGTGCCTCCGCTACCTATATAAAAAGCTCCCTGAGGGATATAGCACATTTCTATGCCGAATACTTGGAGGCTTGTAATTTCTGTTGATAAGTTATTGCCTATGCCGTCTGTGCCATAGTTCCAAACAAGTTTAACGGAAGTGGAGGCAAAAGTTCCAGTGCCGTCGGCACTGCGATAAAAAAATGCTCCTTTGCCGTCGCCACGAGCGTCAATTGTTGCTCCGATTCCTTGCGAACCGGTAAAATGACTTGCATCATTAGCATTCAAGGTAGCATGATACCATTTGCCATCGCTCGCTTTTTTGTACTTTACGAACAACCATACAGCGTCCCAATTATTAGGCTCTGCACTTGTTCGCCAGCTATTGTCCCAGCTAATATCAAATTTGATATTTACACTTTGATTAGCCAAATTCTGCTCAACAACAGAAGATGAACCAATAGAAAGATTATTCGCCCATAAAGAGCTACTAAATGCCACGACTAAGGCAATTAGTGAAAGAAATTTTCTCATTGAAATCCTTATAAATATATTTTTTTTAAGCAGTTATTTGCCATAATTATTCAAGCTGTTTTTATATGTATTACTGCCCAACACCTCATATATAAAAGCAGCTGTATCCATAAGTACACTAAATTAAAAAAGTATATCTAAACCACCAAAGTATTTACGAATATCTTAGCGATAATGAATACGATTTCCAGCCCAAACAACATATATCAGCCATACGAGGTCTAAGAAGCCATAATATAACGGAAAGTCATTAGCTTTCAATGTCTTACCGCTCACAAGTGTACGACATCGAACTAAAGACTAAGTCAATCATACAATCAATACTTTTTTTGCTTTTTACTCTCCCCTATTCCCTATTTTAGATTGCGATATGCCAGTTTTCGATTAGTATTTACGAAGTAATAATTGTTGAGTTTCTGTTATATCGGTCTTCGATTATTTCAAACAAGTCTAATCTTGCATGAGTATCAAGTTGCATAATTCCAAAGTCATCGAGAATGATGAGATTTTGTGGCATCTAAATATGTTTCATCCTGTCGAATGTCTATAGATTCACGTTTTTCCCACACAAAACGCCCCAGTTCGCACGACACACACACCGGTACACTTTCTTATATTAAGCATAGCTACGAAGCACATAGTGGTATTATTCGAGAAAACTGACGTATATAATAAAAGTGGACATGAATGAAAATTATCGAGTTAAAAAAAGCATTCTTCATTAATTGCTATGAGCAATCAAAACATTAGTGTGTCTCAATGGAAGCTATACAATGCTATCTTGCAGGCAAACAATTACAAGTCAATTTAGTCTAGATCATTTAATAAGCAGAAGTTGGTTTCAAAAAAATACATATCTATTTTGAATTAGAAAAAAAGAAATATGAAGAAATGATAAAACAAAATCAATAACAGAAAAACATAACATCCTAAATCTGGTACGTTTATTAAATAGTTGAAATCATTTGATAAATGGTAATTGCAATGTTCTCTACTCGATAAAATTGATTATTATATTAGTATAACGGAAAGTATGTGAGTGTGTTCTAAATGAATATAAACCAAAAAATAATTAAACCACTCTAGGTTTAATAGTTTAATAGTTTTCAAGATGTTTAAGAGTTTACGCAGTTGTAACTCCAATAGTTAAAGTACTTACAAAGGCATTTGGATACTACAGTTATATGATATGGATACTACAGTTATACACATTTGGATACCACAGTTATATGATATGGATACTACAGTTATACTTTATGGATACTACAGTTATACCTTCAAAAAGTACATTTGGATACTACAGTTATATCCTCAAAAAGGTACATTTGGATACTACAGTTATACGCCAAAAAGGTACATTTGGATACTACAGTTATACTCTAATAAGGCATATTTGGACATCACAATAATACTTTTAAAAAAAATATCATTAAATGATTAAAACAATCTTTTATAATATGGTAAATAGTGTTATATTTGCAATTATTGTATTTTACAGTATTATAAAAGTTTGTTATGATTGAAGAAAAAGAACTCTTTCCTATTGATGCTGAACTCAAGAAGCATTCTGCAATTATCGCTATGAAGCATCAGATTAATAATATTCAAAGAAGAATGTTCAATGCAATATTATATTTATCTGCTCAAATTCTTCAATCAGAGCCAGATACAGAAACTTTCAAAATCAAGATGTCTGATATTCGCAGATTAAGTGGATTAACAGATTTTACGAATAAAAAATATTTAAAGAACGCATTGTCTATACTATCCGAAACAAGTGTAGAATTTAATATGCTTGGTAAAGACAAAAAAGATTGGTTGAAGTTTAATCTTTTGGCTCAAGTCGGGATTAAACATAATTCGGAATACGCAGAAATTGAATTTCCATCCGCTATCAGAAAGAGTTTGTATCCTGAGATATATGGTCGTATTAATTTGGGTATTCTGAATAATCTGACTTCAAAATATAGCATACCGCTTTACGAACTGCTAACCGATTATAAAAATATATTTAGGCTAAGAATTAGTATTGGTATATTGAAAAATTTATTAAATGTGTCGCCAGAAAAATACAAACATTTTAATTTGTTTAGGGAAAAAGTAATTGATGTAGCGGTAACTGAAATCAATGAAAAAACTGATTTAGAAATTAGTTATTCACTTGAAAAAAGTGGGAGAAGCTATTCTTACATCATTTTTGATATTAAATCTAAAGATAATAAAATTGAAACATCGACCCAAATATTATTGAAAAATTATAAAATATCAAAGTCTAATATTGAAAAATATAGTGGAGTGATACCCGATTCAGAAATATTGAAATCTATTTCTGTTGTCGAGGATTCTGAAAATATTCGGAATAAGACAGCATATTTAACTCGTTTATTAGAAAACACTTATCAATCAGCATTGAAGATTGATAAGACTGAATTAATTCATTCTTCTCAGTCTGTTCCGGAGGTAGAAACGCTTGATTCTGAAAAATTCGAGAAGCATATCAAGCGAAGAACAAAACTAATAATGGATAAAGTTACTACTTCGGACATTTCTGAATTTATAGCTCAACAATCAGAATTTAGTATAAATTATCTAATAGAAAAAAAAGTAATCAATGAAGATAGAAAGTTAATTGATAAAACAGAATTAATAAATATGGGATTGTTTGTTGTGTGGCTTCAAAATAAATACAGTGACGAAGATGTTAAAAAAGTAAATTATGAACAAGAACTATTTTAAGGGAATGTAATGAGTAGATTAGAATTTCATAAAGTGGCGAATTTATTTCCGATGATGCAAGAGTTGGAATTTGATGCTTTAAAGAAAGATATTTTAGAACGTGGACTATTAGATTCAATTTGGCTGTATAAAGGTACTATTATCGATGGGCGGAATAGATACAACGCTTGTATGGAAATTGGCTATAAACCAAAATTTAGAGAATACACGGGCGAAGAAAGCGACTTAATTCCATTTGTTATTTCTTTGAATATCCATCGTCGCCATTTGAATTCAACTCAAAAAAGTTGTCTTGCGGTAGAAATATTAGATATATTGGAAGAGCAGAATAAAGAAGTAAAGAAACAAAAAATATCTGCTAGCAGAAAAGGTGCATCGGTGTCAAAAGGAAAAACATCGACGCAAATAGCAGGGGAGATGTTCGGAGTGTCAGATCGGTATATTGCACACGCCAAGAAGATAAAAGCATATTCAGATGAATTGTTCATGCAATGCAGAAATGGGGCATTGACTTTAACTAAGGCAATAAATATAATCAAAGAAAATGAGCTTGTACTATCCGAGAAGACTGAATTAGTTCAGTCATCTGAAGCATTGATTACTTCCAATACTGATTCTAATTCCTCTGCTTTATCCGAGAAGACTGAATTAGTTCAGTCATCTGAAGCATTGATTACTTCCAATAC
>CAZIIZ010000172.1:4811-6276 GCA_964539225.1 uncultured Hyphomicrobiales bacterium
TGATTCTAATTCCTCTGCTTTATCCGAGAAGACTGAATTAGTTCAGTCTTCTGAAGTATTGACTAAATTAGAATTGCGTAAAGTAGAAGAATATATTCAACTATTAGGCACAACTCAAGATAAGGCAATTGCTTACATTATTTCTAAACGCAAGTCTATGAGACCAAAACAAGCTAAAACATCTTATGCTACTCGTGTGGAATTCAAAATGTCTGTAGAAGAAAAAGAAGAATTAATGAATATCGCCAAGCAAAAGGGAATTAGTTTGTCGGAAATGCTACGAGAAGTCGTTAAAAAATTGAAGTAGTAAATTGCGAATTGATATTTTGAAATATGATTATTTTAAGTATTGACTGGATAAAGTAAACGCCGAAATAGGGGAGAGGTTTTGAGAAAAATTAATAGAGATTCTCAATATAAAAATATTCAAGTCTGAGCAGCATTGATGATGAATATTGTAAGAAAAATATATTGGACTATTTGACAATATTTGAAACGAGAAAAGAAAATTAAAATAGATGTGAATAAACATTGGCTTCTTTACGAGAAATTGACGAGTCTTGGAAAAATTTACTAATAGAAATGATAACTGAGTCCACCCATATTTACAAAACCAATATTTCGGTTTTGCGATTCCGAAGATTTTGCTTGATTTTGTTGTGCATCAAGTCAATGCTAATATTTGCGATGACCCCACTTTGAATAACTATAGAAATTATTTACTGTCCAAAATATTTACCCCGAAAAAGATGGAATGTATGCAAATGCAGAGCGTACCACGAACCTGAATAGTGAATACGATAGCTGAGAGCTTGGAGTTTGTGCCGGAGAAGAAAGAGACAGCAAACGCCTTCGCTTCGATAGATATTCTTGATTATATTTATTCCGTGCTGCATTCGCCTATACCGAGAAACATATAAACAGTTTCTGAGGATTGATTTCCCACGAGTTCCGTATCCAATCGATAAAGAACAATTATAGAAATTAGTACAGCTCGGCGGCGAAATCCGCCAAATTCATCTTTTGGAAAGTCCGATAGTAGAAGACTATATTACGGAATATCCCGAAGACGGTACGAACGAAGTAGAGAAGATAAAATATGATGGCACAAAGTCTTCATCTATAGAACTCAATATTTCGATAATGTACCGGAAGTAGCTTGGAATTTCTATATCGGTGTTTATCTGCCGGCTCAGAAAAGGCAGAGTTCTGAACTTCGACGATATTCTGCACTATCAAAATATTATCGTAGCTCTCAGCGAAACCGATAGACTGATGAAATAGGTGGATGAAGTGATGAATAATGAAGCTAATAAAGAGGGCGTTTCAATAAATAATTTCGTAAAGAAAGGGAAGTCATTTATCAGAATTTAAACCAAAACAATTTATAATATTAATCGTTTACTTCGGATTAAATATCAATCAATTGAGCTTCGCAATGGATAATAAAATAGAAATATATAAG
>CAZIIZ010000173.1:0-6272 GCA_964539225.1 uncultured Hyphomicrobiales bacterium
CGTTTAATGTGAATCCACCTGATTTTGTTATAGTACCGATAGGACCCGCAACATTATCAATAACTTCTTGATATGATACACTTTCTACTATAGCAGTAGCAGGAAGAGTTTTATTAGATACAATTTTAGCATCAGTTAAAACTGCATCTGGAGCTGTAATAGTAGCTGGATAAGTTACCGTAATCGGAACGATAACAGGAGTTTTAGCTATTGTAGTAATGTTGCTAATGTTAGCAATAGCAACTGTAGTGATAGTGCTATTTTTATCAGCAACTGTCATAGCTGCATCAGTAAACCATGGGCTATAAGTAACGTTGTCAGTTACTTCACTGCCTAATCCGCAAGGATTTGTAGTAGTGTGTTTCGGACCTGTTACATCGCCCCAATAGTTATTGATAGCTGTTACTTCAGTAGTAGATGTATTATTAATACCTGTAGTAGCAGATATTTTATTATTAACTACTGTAATACCGGCTGGATATTGATCTCCGGCATCGCTAACTACTACGTTAATAGCTTTCGCAAGACCTGCGAATGTATTGCCGCTAACTGTAGCAGAAGTGATATCGCCTTTGAATCTAATACCATCGGCAGTAGAAGCAGTAGCACCGTTAATAGTATTACCGGAAATTGCTACTCCGCTAATTGTACCGTCTGTATTATTAGCTGCACCATTTGTAAGGGCAATAGCTTTATAATTTCCGGTCAAACTTGAAGTAGCTGGTAAAGCACTGAAAGTATTACCTGTAATTTCTACATTAGAATATTTTCCTGTTCCAAGACTTCCGTCAGGGAAAGCTGAATAGAAAGTAACGCCAGCACCGCTACCAGCAGCGTCAGCAGTAGCGAAATTAAAAGTATTATTTTTTACAGTTTGTTTTGCAATAATATCACGACCTTCGTAAGTCATATAAAATACTCTTGGGCATTTGCCGGAGAATGTATTTGAACTTATTTCGGTAGTGCCGTATTGTTTTTCAATCAATACAGGGTTATTAATTGTGTTTACTGTATTATTAGTAAATACAATTTTTGCAGGGTGAATTATACTTTCATCTCTTGCACCGCCACCGGCTACAAAACCGTATCCACCTAAATTAGCATAACCTGCATCAGGAGCAGCATCTATACCAACTAAATCGCAATTTTGTACTGTTAGTATAGAAGTTGGATCTATGCTTTGAGCATTAACGCAAGATAAGTTTTTACTATTTTTAATTTGGAAACCATCGTTAGTAACATTACCAGTAATAACACTAATATCAACCACGCCTTGAATTAAAGCAGGAACAGTGTTAGTGTTATCTAACGAAGTTGCATCTATAATTGATCCATGATCAGCAGCACCATTGATAGTTAATGCTTTATCTACATTAACCTTTTCAGTATATGTACCAGCTAATACACTTATTGTATTATTTGCAACTGTTTCAGCAGCATCAATTGCTTGCTGAATTTTAACGTAAGCGAGACCCGTGGTAGAGTTCTTAACTTTCATTACGTTAAGAATAATTGGAGCAGTAGTTTGGTCGCCATCACCATTATAATTACCTGGATCCATAGCAATACCATCTAAGCCAAAAATCGACCAATTGTCGGCAGGCTTGATTACTACAGTTTCTACGCCATTGGCGTAGCCCAATACATTTAAAGTAATGCGATAGACTTTATTTACATTAGCAGCTTCGCCAATTTCTTCAATTTTTTTGATTACTGCACCAGTAGCTGTACCGGTAGTATTTGCATTGAAATCAATTGCGAAATTAGTAGCCTCAAGAGTATCGGCTTCAGTAATAGTGCCTGACTCTTTATCTGTTACTGCCTTATCAAATACCACGTCCACATACATTTCTCCAGTAGCCATAGTAGTAACTGACTGAACAAATTTAGGAGGAGCAGAAGGATCTACAGTAAATGATTTTGGTGTAGACCAATCGCTTATAGTGTAATTAGCTTGGCGAGCACGAACCGTAAATGTATAATTTCCGGGTGCAAGCTGAGCTTGAAATTTTTCCAAAATAGGATTTTCTAAAGTACCATTTTCCAAAGTACCAAGATCAAGTTCATTATAACCATCAACTACAAGAGTTGTAGCAGTATTATAGATACTTAAATCATATTGTGTACTATTAGTATAGCCAACACCGTTATGCTCCCAGCTCAAATTTTCCCAAGGAGCTTGGAAAGTAGCTGCTAAAGCTGTAGGTGCAGCTAAAGTAGCCGCAACAGTAGTAAAATTACGCGGGTTAAGAGTACTAGTTGTAGTCTTAATATCGAGCTTGCCAGCTACGATATTGTACTCTATTACCTGCACGTAGTAATTAGTACCGGAAGCTAATCCGGTTACAGTTACAGCATGAGCAGTACCTGTATTATTATAGACTATACGAGTATCCGCATCAGTAGGGATAGGAGTTGTCCCACCATATCCGTCAGTCCAATTTGCATCGGCTGTCCAAGTGTAAGTATTTCCAATGTCGGTTCCATTGCCGTTATTGTCAAAATTCGGCATCGTAGGATTCCCACCGGCTTTCAACAGGACTATACGCCCATTGCCATTGCCATTTATCCAGCTAATCGTGGCAGCATTCTGCCCAACTGCTGAAAAAGCCACATACCGAGCCTGAGTAGTAGGGGCAGCCGCATAAAGCGAACCCGTAGCTACCAAAACGGTAAGCAGCATACTTAATAGAGAAATAAAACGCCTCATAGCGTTCTCCTCAATTTGTTATAAAATTTGTTAAATTGTAAGAATGTATTTAAAACATTAATAATCATTATAATTTGCCCCTCAATTATTTACTTACTATATTTTAGCATAAACTAACTTTGGTAATTTTTATTGTATTTGCTCGGATATCTCGGCATATTTTTAGCGATTGATCCATTTTCGATTTCAGGTATAAAATTTTCTTGCAGTCATTTATCGCCAAATGCTCCATATTTGTCAGCAATATTTTTAGCTAACTCCTTATTTTACAGAAAACAAATCAGCATCCATGCTTAATTTATTATTCCTAGGGTTGCAATTTACGCAATTATCCAACAAATGCAAATTATTTCTTTGTAATTTATTTCTTTTTAACAGAGTGTTTTTACACAATGTTCAATATCGAACAATTGATGTTGAATTTACGCATTATTTTTTTAGAGAAGACAATAGAAGCAGGTTAAATAAAAAGAATGTTAGCCATAAACCAAGTCACTTTTAATCTAATCATTTTTAACATCTTTTATTTAAGTATCAAAATTTTCATTCCAGCAAACTAGTCTTCGAGTGAAATCGTTCTTACGATTCATCTTAACAAATGCAAGTATCTAAGTATTTGAAATTACATCATTATTCCCAACTGTAATTTCCATAACTAATTTTACAATTCCGGTGTTTTCTCGAAAACACACAAAACCAGAATGACACTATATATATAAGAGTTGTCAAAGATGTTTATAATCATCAGCGACGATTGGTAAAAAAAATACCTTCAGAGATAAAGCGACACTCCGAAGGTAGAAATTTTGATTAAGGTTAGCTATGCTGAATGCGTATTATTCGCCGATTTCTATTACGCCATTGTTCATAAACGAACCAGAATTGAATACATTTTTGCGAACGAAAAGAGCATCAATTGCTCTAACGTCTATAGAGGAAGATTCTTTAATAAACAAGTTCCCTAATATCGTAGTAGGCACATTTACTATTTTAATCTCAGCTCCGGAAATAATAACATTAGCTGGATAGTTTGCTAATCCAAATGGGTTCGGAATTATTGTCTGATTGCCATAGAATTCGATATTAGAATTATCACCATAGATATAGCGACTAAAACCGCTAAGAATACTTGTAGTCGGATTAACATCTCCGCCGAAACTGACGGTAGAACTGTCTAGCAATCTAAATTCGCCTATGCTGCTAATTGAATTAGTTAGCATAGTGCCATTATTATTAATATCTAACTTAGCATTATAAAGTAAAGTCAATCCACTAATAATCGGATTAGTCATATTCAAATTAATTGTATGGGCGGCATCAGCCTTACCGATGACAACAGAATCCTGAAGCGAAGTTGCATTCGGATTCGGGAATTCACCCATAGGAGCCGGAATAGTACGAGCTTCGTCTAATGCCCATGAATGATAATCATTCCAAAGACCGTTTTGCAAACTATAGAATATTAGACGATATTTTTCGCCAATATAGAATTCGCCTAAGCCGCTCCAATTGTTCGCAGCATTAGCAATTTGTACAGATGCAGCAGTAGTATTCCAATTCAGTTGAGCATATTCTCTCTGCGACCATACAGGCGATTCTTCGGGAATACTCTTCCGTAAAAGTACGGCATTGCTTGGATTGGCACTTGATAAATTAGCTACTTCGCTAGCAGGAAATGTAAATTTAGTATTAGCTGTTCGGCTGCCCATTGTGAATAAATCTCTAGGCTCCAGTCTCCAATAATAATTTATTTTTTTAGTCGGACTAATTCTAGACATATTCATAACTGGAGGCGACATAGCCAATCCGGAAACATAGCCACCAGTCCCAACTCCGCCGATCAAACTAAGTTCTACCGGAACATATTGAGAACCAAAACCAATAGGATAATTAAACGTAGCTTCAGTGGTATTGAACATTTTAAAGACCAATCCGTCGATATGCCCCAATCCTGTGCGAGTAACCGAAGTAGTATCTTTAGTAAATAGAACTCGTTTGTTATTCAATCTGGAATTAATTATCGAAGTGTTTGCCGCACTGAACTCCAAATTGCGATCAATATGAAGTCCGGCAGTATCGGCTGTACCGGTTAATATCAAATTTCCTACAGTTTTATTCATTACTAAATTATACAAATTAACTCCGGACGAGTCATTCATAGCAAAATACTGATTAGAAGCAGAAGTCAAATTCAATGTAGAATATCCTGCGAGTAATTTCGTAGAATTATCTACAACTAAATTTCCCTTTAGCATTACATTAGAATTCCCCATTGAAAGCTGTCCATGCTTCACATAGATTGAATCTTCTACAGTATAATTAGCCAAAGAGAACGAAACCGTATTATTTACATTTCCGGTATTATTTACAATTAGTGTCTTAGGATTAACTGGACCGTCTCCTATAGCTTGTCCTTGTTCGCCTAAATACTCAATAGTGGCTTTACCAAAAGAACGAATATTAGTTGAACGAATTGCACCAATATTTGGAGTTGGACCATCAACTTTAGTAAATCCGAAAGCATCGTCAGTAGCTAAATAGCAACTATCATTCAATTCAAACGACAAACCGCGGAGGTAGCGTTCATCTAAAATTACTAATTTACCGGGTTGCCCGTTATATTGTTCCACAGTTACAGAACGTACCTTAGGATTAGAATTATCAATTATTACCTCTTTGCCATTACCAATAATTACTCTATCTGATTGATCGAGCGGTAAGCGAGTTGTGGTTGGACCGTTATAACTACCAACTGCCCAAGTGTTTAAATCATTCCAATTACCACTTAGTCGAGAATAATATCTTTGTCCAGCAATTTCAGAAATAATATAATCGCCAAAATTACTATTGTTCATAGATGCAGTACTAGAATCTGAACGTAAACTCGGAGTGGTCATATTCCAAGTACCTGCTAGCTTCCATTCTGGAGTTCTTCGGAATTGCTCAAAAGTACCAAACGAAGATCCAGCTTTTTGATCACCAATCGGTACAACGCCCTTTTTAAAGAACAGAGTCAAATCATAAGTACGTCCAGTACCAAGAGCAAAAGGCGTTGAAACAGTCGGCTTTACTCTCCAATATCTAGCGATATCTGTTCCAGTCTGATATAATGTATTCGACACTATATCCGGATGCGAAATCCCATAGGAAGTAATTGAAATCAATCCAGGAACTGCATCAACAGGAGTCGAAGAACTTGTAGTTATTTCAGCTGGTGAATAATCAGTTCCGGCTCCTACTGTGAACAATTTAGTGTGCGGACCATTGTTGAACCACATTCTTAATTCGCCATTTACATGCCCCAACCCAAATCGTTGAATTGAAGCCAAATCAATTGTAGATGTTCCAATTTGTACGTAACGATTGCTATCTGTAGTAATTATAGCTTGATTGCCAATTGAGAATTCCAAAGTATTCTTAATTGTAAAATTAGAATTCGGAAATAAAGCATCATTAGATAAATTAACAGAGCCACCATTGGCTTTATTGATTACTAAATCATAGAACGGTTCGTTAAGCACTCCATTTACGGACTGTGCAATTTTAACTGTTTGTAGCTGTT
>CAZIIZ010000174.1:0-6228 GCA_964539225.1 uncultured Hyphomicrobiales bacterium
AGAGACGAGCGGTTTAGACAGAATGAGCTGCCAATTAGCAGGAATTTCACTATCAGCGGTCGAGGGCAAGGCTTATTATATAGCTGTCGAAGATGCAAACACTCAAACCGTAGAATCGCAGGACAGTTTATTTAATTTCGACGCACCAAAGCAAAATTTAGGCGATAGAATTCCGGTTGCGAAAGCATGCGAAATCTTGAAGCCACTTTTAGAAAGCAAAGAAATTAGGAAATGCGGTCAAAATATTAAATTCGACGCTTTAATCCTGAGACGATACGGCATTACTGTTTCGCCAATAGACTTCGACACTATGATAGCCGGGCATATACTCAATCCGGATTCTGCATTGAATTTAGATTCGCTATCGAAGCAATATTTAGGCTACGAACCTATCCCAATAGAAGCAATAATTGGAGTGAAAAAATCCGAACAAAAGCTGATGACAGAATTAGCTCCTGAATTAATTTGCGATTATGCCAGCGAAGATGCGGATATTGCTTTGCGTTTGCGTAATAAATTAGAGCAAGAAATCAACAATAATAATCAAACAAAATTATCGCAAGATATTGAATTCCCTTTGATTGAAGTATTGACTGATATGGAATTCACGGGAATAAAAGTGGATGTAGCCGGATTGAAAGAAATTTCAATTATTATAACCGAAGAGATTAAGAATCTATCTGTTAAAATATTCGCCGAGGCTGGTTCTCAATTCAATATAGACTCACCGAAGCAATTGGGCGAGATTCTTTTTGATGTGATGATGATACCGCCAATTAAGAAAACTAAAACCGGATATTCGACCGACGTGGATACTTTATCAGCATTGAAATATGCTCATCCGATTGCAGACTTTTTATTGCAATATCGTCAATTGACTAAATTAAAAAATACGTATATTGACGCTTTGCCGAAAATGATTAATCCCGCTACAGGCAGACTGCACACAAATTATAATCAAGCTGGAACTAATACTGGCAGATTATCATCGTCTGAGCCGAATTTACAAAACATTCCAATTCGCTCCGAGATGGGCAAAGAAGTCCGTAAAGCATTCATCGCAGGGTATGATGATTATGAGATAGTTTCTGCGGATTATTCTCAAATCGAGCTTAGAATTATGGCGTACTTCAGCCAAGATCCAAATTTAATTAAAGCATTTAAGGACGGAGCGGATATTCATGCTGCGACTGCTGCAATTTTAAATGATATACCTTTGGAAGAAGTAAATGCAGATCAACGCAGAATAGCTAAAACGGTGAACTTTGGGATTATGTATGGGCTGGGAGCTTTTGGATTAGCTCAAAGATTAGGAATGGGACGCAAAGAAGCAGCGGATATAATAGCAAACTATTTTGGCAAATATCCAGGTATAAAACAGTATATGGACAGTACCATTGCCGATACTGAACAAAAAGGTTACGCAGAAACGCTCTGTGGTCGCCGAAGATATTTCCCGGAGATCAACAGTTCGAATAATAACATACGAACATCGCAACAAAGAGCTGCAATCAATATGCCAATCCAAGGCACAGCGTCCGATATGATTAAGATAGCCATGCTTAAAGTACACCGAGCATTATCGGCGAACAATATGCAAGCGAAATTATTGCTACAAGTACATGATGAACTCGTGTTAGAGTGTCCCAAATCCGAGACCAATACACTAATTCATTTAGTCAAATCAGAAATGGAGTCCGCATTGACCTTGGGAGAAGTCCCGGTATTGGTCGAAGTCGGCACCGGCTCTAATTGGCTTGCGGCACACTAATACAAATTATAATAATTTGTATGCTATAAATAATTTTTATAATAATTGTGTCTGATTAATAAACATCATCAGTACCCAATTACCTATTATTATTAATATAATAAACATCTTGTTTTCCCCCTAAGATATTATCTACTAACTAATTGTAGAAATTGACTTGGATTTTGGTTTGCTTGAGATAACGACGTTAGCGATGCAGTTTGCAAGAATTGCGATTTGACTAATTGCAATTGCTCTTGTGCTACATCAGCATCCTCTACTCTTGAGATTGCTGCATTATAATTCGTGATTTGACCTCGTAGTAAATCCTCCTGCGAAGTAAACCTGTTAGCAATCCCACCTATATACGACGCTACTTTGTTTACGTTATTTAAGGCATTTGCCAAGCTATACATAGTTGTCGCAATATTATCTCGACTAAAAATACCCAAATCTTGAGCCGATACGTTGTTGAATTCCGCCAAATCTAAATTCGTGATACCTGCAAATATTTTCGTTCCTAAAGAATTCAAGTCGAAATCATTAGCTGATAGATTAAAATCAATATTATTCGTAGTCATGTCAATTGCAATAGAGAGTGCTGTATGTTTTTCATCGTACCCAATTAACATTTCAGCAGTATAATCGCCGCCTAATAGTCTCTTACCGCCGAATACAGTAGAATTTACAACTGTCTGAACTTGTTGCGTTAAACGATAGGCAGCCTTAGCTAAGGCTACTTTTTCATCAGTACCCAACGAACCCGAAGCTGCCGTAGCAGTTGATTCCTTGATAGTGTTCATCAAGCTATTGATATTATCTAAGCCGTCCATTATAATACTGCTTAAATTCAAGCCATCACCGGCTGTACGCAATGCTGATTTCAAAGCACTATTTCTAGACAACAAGGCTCTAGAAGTAATATATCCAGCAACATCATCGGATGCATTATTTATTTTCTTACCGGTTGACAACCGTAACTGCCTAAGAGAAATATCCTTACTTGCCACTTCTAAAGCATTATATGCATTCTCCGCCGGTATATTTGTTCGTATCCTTCCGTTTCCGCCAATTGCGAAAGCCATATACACCTCTTTTTATAATAATTACTCTTAACTAATGCGACTGATCCAAACTACTTATTATTGTCCTCTAATAAGATTCAAGAATTGTTGTGGATTGGCATTTGCTTGAGTCAAAGAAGATAATGATGCGTTCTGCAAGAATTGAGATCTAACTAATTGAAGCTGTTCTTGAGCTACATCGGAATCTTCGATTCTGGATATTGCTGAGTTGTAGTTAGTAATCTGACTGTTCAAAGAATCTTCTTGCGATGTCAATCTATTAGTAACTCCACCTACATAAGTAGCTGCTTTAGTTACGTTATCAATCGCATTGGCTAAGGATACCAAAGTCAAGCTAATTTTATCCTTTCCAAACACACCCAAATTGTCAGCAGATACAACGTTAAGCTCTCTTAAATCGAGGTTGGAAATTCCAGCGAAGGAACCAACGTTCATGGCATTAATATTAAAATCATTATTTGCTACGTTATAATCTACATTATTAGTAGTCAAGTCTAAAGCTAAAGTAATTAAATTATGAGTATTATTAGTGGCGATAATGAAATCAGCTGAATAAGTACCATCAATTAATTGTCTTCCGCCAAACACTGTAGAGTCCACGATAGTTTGAATTTGTTGTACCATTCGGTAAGCTGCTTTAGCAAGAGCTACCTTTTCGTCAGTACCCATCGCTCCAGAAGCCGCTGTGGCTGAAGACTCTTTAATACTTGTAAGCAAAGAGCTTACGTTGTCGAATGCATCCATTGTGATATACGCAATGTTCTGTGCATCACTTACAGCTTTTTGAGCAGCTTTCAAAGACCCGTTTCTTGCGATAAGAGCTTTTGAAGTAATGTAGCCCGCTACATCGTCTGCAGCATTGTTGATCCGTTTACCCGTAGATAGTCTTAATTGTCTAAGCGAAATATCTCTATTGGCTATTTCCAATGAGTTGTACGCATTCTCTGCGGGAATATTTGTCCTAATGCGGCTATTGCCACCTATTGCATAAGGCATTATCCACCTCCATGTGAATTGTTAATTATATACATCCTGTTTAATTTTGCCTCGGCAGTTAGCATTTTTTATCATTATTTTGCCTTCTGCACCTTTAATTTTTTCCAATGCTTTTTTGCATCTATTTGCTATAACACAAGTTCTGTGCCAATTACAAAATTTTTAATATTACTCGTGTTTCATAACACTTTTCTTGCGTATTTATGGATATTTCACTTTCATACGCATAGTATAGTCATTTAAAAACTATGCCAATTTTTACGTACTAGTGCTACTTGCTTTTATTTCAGTAAGTTACACAAGGTTATGCTACATTATAACAATAAGCACGGAATATCTAATTGTGAATTATATACTAATATTATCCAATATTCAATTTTGGAATTGAATATTTACGAACAGCAGGCTAATATTGTTCATTTAAAATATTTGATTGCGGGATAGCATTTTTAAAAATAATTAGTGAATTATTTTCGATGATGATATTTTTGATTTTTTAATCGAATCATTTTCGTAGCAGCGGTGTTCACTTTTATACAATTGGCTAATTTGACAGTCGTGATATTGACCATTATTATGCAATTTTATCTCCGGTCATTATCCGCTAATTGATAAATCACATACGAGCTTTTACATTACCAGCACTTAATCATAATATTATAGTATGCTTATTGCGTATTATTTAGCCTTGGAAAGAATTATTTTCATATTTCTTATCTTTTTACAAATAATAATTTGCAAAATTGAAATATTTTTTGCAATTTGGCGACAAGAATAGATGTTAATTATTGGTAAATCAAAATGGATAATATAGAATACAAAGCGAAGGTCTTAATTATAGACGATAATTATGACAACGTAATATTAGCAATGGCTCTCTTGAAAAAATTAAACTTAGACTTAACCTTCGCTTTGAATGGTCGAGATGGCATACAGATAGCTCGTGCGGAACAACCGGACGTGATTCTGCTGGATGTAATGATGCCGGAAATGGACGGAGTGGAAGTATGCAAAATCATAAAAGAAAACCCTGACACTCAAGACATTAGTATAATATTTGTATCTGCGAAAACTGAGATTGATTCTGTTGTGTCTGCTCTCGGAGCTGGCGGAGTTGATTATATCACCAAACCATTCCGTCAGCCAGAATTAATTGCAAGACTGAAAACTCATCTCCTAATGGCAAAAGCTCAACGAACGGTAAAAGCTCAAAACATTTTATTAGAGAAATTGAATAAAGAAAAAGATCAATTAATGCAAATTACTGTTCACGATCTCAAGAATCCACTTTCCGGAGTTTTATCCATTTTAGATGAAATTATTGAACATACTGATTTAGAACAATTGACATCAAACGTTCATAATGCCAAATACGGAATTAATACGGCTATGAATATCATATTAGATATTATGGATGCATATTCGCTTGAAACAGGAAAGATTAGGTTCAACCCTGAAATATTCGATATTAACCAAATAATTGCAAAATGTATTTCCGCACAATATTCAAGAGCTAATTTTAAACACATCCAACTGATCTCGAACCTCCCAAGCGAATCTATGTTTGTAGAACTCGATAAGTCGAAGCTATTTAGAATTTTCGACAATTTATTATCAAATGCTTTAAAATTTTCGCACTCGGGTTCGAACATATATATCACTTCGTCCACCGAAAACCAATTCGCTGTTATCTCAATCAAAGACGAAGGACCGGGCTTGAATCCAGAAGAGAATCACTTGTTATTTAAGAAATTTACTACTTTATCTGCTAAACCTACCAGTGAAGAGAATTCGACGGGCTTGGGATTATTTATAGTAAAAACGCTAACGAATGCGATGAATGGAGAAATTTCCTGTCATAGTACTCCTGGAGTAGGTACTGAATTTGTATTAAAGTTCCCGTTAATTTAATACAATCTATATTTATTTTTGTATAACTTTAAAATACTTTCTTATTTTTTCATTATCGACATAAATACTTGTATTAAAGTATTCAAAATACAAATAAATATTTTTCTAAATGAGAATGGGTTTCTTTAAATTTCTAATAAACAAATCCTAAACTCGTTTTAGCTTAAACTAATAATAATAAATATCTATTTGATTTAATTTGAGATTCTATGGAATTGCACCTATATGAAAAGAAATATTTTTAAACAGCGACGCTGTATAAGTTTAATTCGCTTTTACTCCGTATAATTTAAACATAAGTAACTAATGCAATCTTATACGCTTCTACAACTTCGTAGTAGTTAAACCGTATAAGTTTTTAAAACAAACTATCGTACTTGTGTTTAATGGGTATATTAAAGGATAAATAATTTTATAACGACCTTTAGCTCATTAGTTAATCAAGATTTGAAACTATGCTTTTAGCTATTCGTATTATAACCTTAA
>CAZIIZ010000175.1:0-6216 GCA_964539225.1 uncultured Hyphomicrobiales bacterium
AGCAGTAAAAGTAGTAGTCAACGCTCCAGCTTGCAATGAACCGTGTACGGCACCGGCAGCTCCGCCTTCGCTCTGCATTTCTACTATGCTCGGGATATTTCCCCAAATATTTTTAATTCCTTTAGCCGCCCATTCGTCAGCCCATTCCGCCATATTTGACGACGGAGTGATAGGATAGATACCGCAAACTTCATTCACGCGATACATCACGTAAGCGGCGGCTTCATTCCCGTCGATGGTTGCAAATTTCTTATCGCTCATTATTTAATGTCTCCATTCTACATTATTTATAAACATCTTAATTTTCTTATTTCTCACAATTCAATTTTTCAGTTCGCAAAAATACGAAAATAATTCATAAAATAATATTTTCGCACTTCAATTAATTGAAAATTGTTTTCAACCGTGCATAAGCAATTGATATATAATACCGTATAAACTTGAAAATTTATCAACTAAAACAAAATGAATGAATCCGATTCAGAAACAATAGCTTTTTGCAAAACCTAATATTCACTTTCCCGAATATTACTCCAATTTATGCAAATATATTATAAATACGTATAAAGCGTGATTCGACTTACAATCAAAATATTATTTCATAAAAAGCATAGCCACTCCGCCTACCGCTATAAAAGCACCGATAATTGATACAGGAGTAAGCTTTTCTTTGTAAACAATTCGTGATAATGGTAGCATTAGTATGGGTACGGTGGACATCAGCGAGCTGGCAATACCGATTTTTGCATAAGTAATTGCAACAAAGCTCAGAGAAATACCGAGATATGGACCGATAATCGAACCAATTCCGACTAATAGTAAAGCTCTTCTATCTTCTTTAAACATTGTAATCGGATTTTGCCATTTTTTCAATACTAACATTATCGGAAATAGCATAAGTACGGATGCCGAAATTCGAACCAAAGTAGCCATTAGCGGACTGATAGCTAATTCATTCAATGCCATTTTAGCAAAAATTAATCCCGTAGCCTGACCGACAGCTCCCATAAATCCGTAAAATATTCCTAATTTAGTAATATGAAAGCGATTAGATTCGGATTTGTTTTTGCTTAAGACTACTAAAGAAATTCCGGCGAGAGTAATAATCATACCAAGAATACTCAATGGAGCTAACACTTCGCCAAAAACTAAAAACGCAATAATCGCAGCCATAGCAGGATTAGAAGACATAATCAGACTGGTTACTCTCGGGCCAAGCACCGTATATGATTTGAACAGAAATGTATCGCCGATCACCAAGCCAACAAATCCACTAAGAGCTAACAACCAAACCTGATTGAAAGTCGGCATAACTTCTCCGCCGAATATAAGCATAGTAATAATTATCAACACTGAGGCTAAAGCCATTCTGGTGATATTGAGCATTAGCGTACCGAGACGTTTAGCCGCATCAGTAAAAACCATTGACGAAAAAGACCATAAAACTGCGGCACTTAAAGCTGAGATTTCACCGAATAGCATAATTTCCTAAAATTAGATATAATTAAATAATTAAGTTAGTGTTACATAATAGAACTCGAAAATAATGTAATATATTTATATAAACAAGCTAATTATTTTCATATATCGGTAAAAATAATTTGGAAATATTGTATAAACGTCGTAATTTTGTATTGGGTAATTTGTTACCGATATAAATATAACGATATATTATTAACGATATGAAAATATCTTTATGAAATTAGAAAATAAAAGTAAAAAGTTGTTAGTGCCTGAGCCAACAGTTCGCAGGCTATCGCACTATCGCTATCTTCTCGAGAATTTAAAACGTGATGGTCGCTTAATTGTGTCCAGCACTTTGATTGCAAATGAATTGGTTTTAGATTCAATTCAAGTAAAAAAGGACATCCAATTCACCGGAATAATGGGTCAGCCCAAAAAAGGGTATAAAATCAATGAATTGCTTCAGGCTATAGACGAAATTCTTAACTGGCATAAGGACGAGAAAGCATTTTTAATCGGTGCTGGGAGCTTAGGTCATGCCATGCTTGGATACCATGGATTCAAAGATTGCGGCTTGAACTTTGTAGCAGCATTCGATGAAGATCCCGAAAAAGTCGGTAAAGTAATTAGTGGGATTGAAGTATTGGAGATCGACAGATTAGTAGTAGCGACCAAAATGATGAAAGTCAAAATCGGAGTAATCGCTGTTCCTGCTCCATCAGCTCAAAAATGTGCCGATAAATTAATCGAAGGCGGAATAAAAGCGATTTGGAATTTTGCTCCGATTAGATTAAAAGTTCCTGAGCATATTATAGTAGAAAACGCTCAATTTACTCAGAGTTTAGCCATTCTAACGCATAAACTCGGCGTATCCTTAAAATCAAAAGTTTAAAATAATTCTTCGAATCAGATACTTCTATCGTTTTCAGCATAATGATAGAAGTATTTGTCTTTGTGATTAAGTACAAATTAAAATATATAAATTGAAATCATTTTTCAAAAACCATTTATAGTTTTGGAGTCAGACAATATGGCAAACAACGAAATGGCTATGATGAGAAAATTTGATAAAATATGTCAAATTTTAGAAAAGCATAATTATAATTCATCACAGCTTATTCCGGTTCTTCAAGAAGTTCAGGAAGAATACAGATACTTACCTGAAGAAATTCTTGCGTTTATCGGCACTTCCCTAAAAATATCTCCGGCGAGAGTGTTTGGAGTAGCGACTTTCTTTTCGCACTTTGCTCTAGAGCCTAAGGGAAAATATATTATCAAAGTATGCGATGGCACAGCATGCCACGTTAAAAAATCCGAACATATAATTGATGCGGTTCGCGAACGCTTGAATTTAACTGTGAAAAAAAATACTACACCCGACATGATGTTTACTTTAGAAACCGTATCTTGCCTCGGTGCTTGCGGTTTAGCTCCGGTAGTAGTAATTAACGACGAAGTATTTTCGTCGCAAACCCCAGAAAAAACAACAAATATAATCGACGACATATTCAGAAAGGAGACTTTAGATGCTAACGTCGCTTAATGATTTGCAAAAAATACGCTCTGAATATCAAGCTAAACATAATCAGCTCAAAAAAAGAATTATCGTGTGCGGCGGTACCGGTTGCGTGGCTAATGGTTCTAAGAAAATTTATAATGAATTAATCAGACATAGCCAAGAAGCAGGATTAGACCTAACCTTAGATATTAGAATTGAAGATAACTGCGAAGGAAAGCACTATATTTCCGAAAGCGGTTGCCAAGGTTTCTGCCAAATGGGTCCACTTTTAACCATCGAACCGGACGATATTCATTATCTAAAAGTAAAACCGGAAGATGTGCAAGAAATCGTATATGCTACCATAGTTCACGGTAAGATAATTGATCGCTTATTATTTGTCGATCCGCATACGGGCGAAAAAGCAGTAAAAGCCAGCGAAATTGGCTTTTATAATAAGCAGAGAAGAACAGTTCTGAAAGAATGCGGTAAAATCGATCCAGATAGCATCGAAGAATATATTTCTCACTACGGATATTTCGCTGCTTATAAAGCAATTGTAGAATATTCAGACAAAGATATTTGCGAGCAAATTTCGTTTGCCGGACTTCGTGGTCGTGGCGGTGGAGGATTCCCTACAGGACGCAAATGGGAATTAACCAGAATTCAGCCCGGTCCGAAAAAATATATCATCTGTAATGCCGACGAAGGCGATCCGGGAGCATTTATGGATCGTTCAGTGAAAGAAGGCAATCCGCATTCAGTTATCGAAGGTATGATGATAGCAGCTCGTGCAGTTGGTGCTGACGAAGGTTACGTATATGTTCGTACAGAATATCCGTTAGCCGTTCGCAGAATCAGAAAAGCCGTAGCTGATGCTACCGCCGTTGGATTACTTGGCGAGAATATTTTTGGAACTGATTTTAGCTTCAAAATCAACGTAATGGAAGGTGCCGGAGCATTCGTCTGCGGCGAAGAAACAGCACTCATTGCATCAATTGAAGGCAAGCGTGGAATGCCTATGCCAAAGCCTCCATTCCCTGCTCAGTCTGGATTATATGGCAAACCAACAGTAATTAACAACGTAGAAACATTAGCTTCAGTACCGATAATTATTAGAGACGGTGCCGCTAAGTATAAAGAAGTTGGTACTGCTACTTCGGCAGGAACTAAAACTTTCGCCTTAACCGGACACGTAGTTAATACCGGCTTAATCGAAGTGCCATTCGGCTCTACTTTGAGAAAAATTGTATTTGAAATTGGTGGTGGCGTTACTAAAGACGACGGCTCAGTTACCAAAGAATGCTTTAAAGCCGTACAAATCGGTGGACCATCCGGCGGATGCTTGACCGAAGCTCACTTAGATATGCCTATGGATTTCGATTCATTGATTAGCATAGGAGCGATGGTTGGCTCGGGCGGTTTGGTAGTAATGAACAAAAACACTTGTATGGTGAAAGTTGCTCGATTTTTTATGCAATTTGCTCAAAATGAATCTTGCGGTAAATGCGTGCCGTGCCGAGAAGGAACTAAGCAAATGCTTAATTTACTCGACGATATTATCGAAGGCAGAGGCACTCAAGAAACTTTAGATTTATTAGAGAAACTTGCTCTCGTGGTCAAAAAAGCATCACTTTGCGGATTGGGCAAAACTGCTCCAAATCCTGTGCTATCAACTATGAAATACTTCAAAGACGAATACGATGCTCACGTACATCAGAAGCAATGTCCGGCTAAAGAATGTAAAGCTCTGATGGTGCCGGAAATCATCGCTAATTTGTGTAAGGGCTGTACTATGTGTATCAAAGTATGTCCTGTGAATGCTATTACCGGAGATAAGAAAAAAGCTCACGTCATCGACGAAGCAATTTGTATTAAATGTGGTGCTTGTGCCGCTACTTGTAAGTTTAATGCTATAGTGGGAGTGTAAATTATGTCAAAATCAATGAAAATAGATGGAAAAGTAATCAATTTCTCGGACGAAAGAAACGTACTCGAAATTATTAGAAACACAAGCGTAGAGCTTCCGACCTTCTGCTATCATTCGGAATTAAGCACTTATGGTGCTTGTCGTTTGTGTGTGGTGGATATTGAAGGCAGAGGCATTCAGGCTTCTTGCTCGACTCCACCGGAAGACGGTTTGGTAGTTCGCACGAATACTCAAGAGCTTCGTGAAATGAGAAAGATGACAATTGAATTATTGTTATCGAGCTACGCTCACGATTGCACTACTTGCCAGAAAAATATATCCTGCAAATTGCAAGATATAGCTCATAAACTCGGAGTTGATAATATCAGATTCAAAAAATCGAATCGTGATATGCCGAAAGATTTATCCAGCCATGCTTTAGTGCGTGATCCAAATAAATGTATTCTCTGCGGCGACTGCGTTCGTGCTTGCGAAGAAATTCAAGGTATTGGCGTATTAGATTTTGCTTATCGTGGAACTGATGCTATAGTCGTACCGGCATTCAATAAAGGCTTAACCGAAGTAGAATGCGTAGAATGCGGTCAATGTGCCAGAGTATGCCCTACAGGTGCGATTATTCCTAAATCAGAAGTCGATTTAGTATGGAAAGAATTAGACAATAAAAACAAAACTGTTGTTGCTCAAATTGCTCCGGCGGTGCGAGTAGCTATAGGTGAAATGTTTGGAGTAAAACCGGGTGCGGTATTAACCGGACAAATAGTAGCTTCATTGAAATTAATGGGCTTCGATAAAGTATTCGATACTTCGTTCTCAGCAGATTTGACTGTAGTAGAAGAATCTAATGAATTCCTAAATAGATTAGCCAATCCAGACAGCAAAATGCCATTGATGACTTCTTGCTGTCCGTCGTGGGTGAAATATATTGAGCAGTATTATCCAGATATGATTGATAATTTATCTTCTTGCAAATCGCCTCAACAGATGTTCGGAGCAGTTGCCAAAGAAATTCTTCCGGCTCAATTGAAAAAGGACAAAAAAGACATCGTCGTTGTTTCAATTATGCCATGTACTGCTAAGAAATCAGAAGCTCGCAGACCGGAATTTGCCGAAAATGGAATTACCGAAGTGGATTACGTATTGACTACTCAAGAATTAGCAGCTATGATCAAAGAAGCCGGTATTAAATTCAACTCTTTATCGCCCGAAACAATTGATATGCCGCTCGGATTTAAAACCGGAGCAGGCGTTATATTCGGAGCTTCCGGCGGTGTAAGCGAAGCAGTTCTCAGATACGTTTACGAAAAAGTCAAGGGCGAAACTTTAG
>CAZIIZ010000176.1:0-6213 GCA_964539225.1 uncultured Hyphomicrobiales bacterium
CTATCTACATCCTCTCAATAAATGATATGTCAAATTACTCAAAATCCCATAATTCAGATTGTGTGCTTTCTTTTCTGACAAGGCACTCAAAAAGTTGGAGCATAATACAATCATTGAATCACCTACTGAACCGGCATTTTTTATACCGCAGGCAATGCGTCCGTTGATACTTCTTCATCTTTAACTTCAGTTAGTAGAGTTTCAATGTTAGAGTAATCCTTAATAACTTTAATTGTAATTAGTGCTAGAGGTATTCCTACAATTTTTCCTATCATACCAGCAACTGTACTAATTGTTAATTCATCAATTGATTTAGCTTGCATAGAGTAGCGAAATACAGATTGTCCTATCAAGTTAGTTATAATCCATAGTGTCCACCATATCCCTATGGAATTCGCTTTTAAGTTAGAATCGACTATTATTCCTTTCCTGATTAATAGCTCACTTGTTTCTCTATATAGCTCTTTCATTATTTGATATGGCTGATATAAGTTTACTATCGGAACAAACCAGCTTCCTGCTGCCCAGCCTTCGCTAAGTGCCAAATTAGAAACTTTTTGGTGAAGATTAAAGTAAGCTCTCCGGAACCATTGAATAAATGTTACTGCTGATATAATATAGGCTATCAAAAATAATATTCCTATTATCCGTTCTCTAGCGTCATTGGCAATTGCTGTTTCCAATGATATTTTAGCACCATTAGCTGCACTTTGTAATAAATCATATTGAAAGTAACCGGAAATTAATGATATTATCTCTAATGCTAAAACAATCCATATTAAGATAATTGCATTCTTTGCTCTTTGTCCATTTGGTTTTAAATTTTCCATTTGATTCTTTTATTTTGTTGATTTTATTTGTTTTACAATGACCGCTTACTCATCTATCTACATCCTCCTAATAAATGATATGTCAATTTACTCAAAATTCACTACTTATCCAAAACAAAAAACTCCCTTATTTACAATTCAGCGGATGAGTGAGGTTTAATTTGTGCTAACAACTAGTGGCGACAGGATGATTAGTTGTCGATTGCGGGCGATTTTAAGTCATAATACATCAAAATAGGCTTGGGCTGCACCTTTGCATTTACTGCAATCACGCCTATTTTTAATATTCATAGTTAATAGTTATCGGCAGGGATTTTATACATTAATTTGATATTTTCCATATCCATTAATAGTTCTATCTCTGAAGGTAAATCAATTATCTGTCTGTAACCATAGAATACAGTAAAAATGGAATGCAAAAGATAAAATATGAAATGTCGGCTTTGCTGTTGATATAAGCGGTTTCGAATCCCGAAGTGGCTATATGATAGCAAAAATAAATCAATATCGCAGTAAATAATGCGATTCCAGACGACAAATAAACTCTATTGATCGTTTGAGTTCTAATTCCTAAAACTAAAGCAATCAAGATAAATACTCCAACGAAGTAGGGCGGAATTAGAAATTCGCTCTGCACAATCAGAGGATTCATTCGCCAGAAGTCGTGAGGATAAATTAAAGTGAACATTCCCAAAGGCAATAAGTAAGCGGTCATAGCAATACCAAACCAAATTGCAGATTGCGTCAAGCTCAATTCTTTTGCACGAATTTTATATAGAATGATTGGTATAAACATCAGAATAAATATCGAGCGAGTCGATAATAGTAATCCGCTGATCGCCGCAGATATTAATAAACTTTTCCATTTATTAATATTGTGCGTTAGTAAATAACGCATTAAAATAAGCATCAAAACGGAATTGATTAGAATAGTCGAACGGCTAACAATTTCCCAATTAATGCTCAAAGAAGCAATGAGAAGTAAATTGATTATTAGAACGGAACTTTTGTCGTTTACATAGCGATAAGTAAATACTGCAAATAATAGTACGCCAAGCAATGAGTAAAATCCAATCTCTCCAATTAGATAAAATGGATAGGCGAATACAAAATAAAGTGGCATCGGTCCCGGAGGATTAGCATCGGGTGTGCGAGGATAATACGGATAAACACCGTCCTTAACCGAATCCCAGAATCCGGTAATTATCTGCCAACGGTCAACATTCAATTTGCCAACGGGAACTATTGTAAATCCGGCAATGTGTATGCCGACGAAAAGTCCCACAATAATTAGTAATATCATCGTGGGACTCATCACTTTGTATTTATCAAATATTGAGTTCGATAATTTCGGAATAAATAGAAATACTAAAATATAAATTAGCGAAATCGGTAGAGCCAATGAAGTTGCTCGGATTCCGTATTTATAAGCGAAAAGCAAATTGATAAAGCCGATGATAAATAGAGGAATCATCGGCGTAAATCTGCCTAAAACGGAAGGAAAATGAAATGAATTATTTTCTTTCAATTGCTTTAGCCTCGTTCCAATATTCATCCATTTCTGCTAAGGTCATATCATGCAAATTTCTACCCATCAATTGAGCTTTCGCTTCGATGAATTGGAATCTGCGAGTAAATTTATCATTTGTTTTGATGAGTGCATCTTCGGAAACAATTCCCTTGAAGCGAGCGATATTAACTAATGCAAATAGGAAATCGCCATATTCTTCTTCAGATTTTTTAGCATCGCCTTTGTCGAGTTCTACTTTGAGTTCATTAAGCTCTTCATAGACTTTCGCCCATACATCCATTTCCTCAGTCCAATCGAAGCCAACTCTTGCGGCTTTGTGTTGTATGCGTTCAGCTCGAAGTAGAGCGGGCATTGCTCTTGGCACTCCGGATAGAATTGATTTCTGTCCTTCTTGCATTTTAAGAGCTTCCCAATTCTGTAATACGTCTTCTTCGCCGTCAACTTTAGTATCGCCAAACACGTGCGGATGGCGATGAACTAACTTTTGGGAGTTCTTTTCTAATACGTCGATGAAATTAAATGCCCCGCGTTCCTCCGCAATTATGCTGTGCATCACGATATGGAGCAATACGTCTCCGAGTTCCTTAGCGAAGTCTTTATCGTCGCCACTATGCACTGCTGCGAGCATTTCGTGAGCTTCTTCTAATATCAAAGGAGCGATTGACTCGTTGGTTTGATTTTTGTCCCAAGGACATTCAGCTCGTAAAATTTTAACAATTTCGTAATACGCTTGAAATTGATCTAATAAAGAATTTCTATCTGCCGGTTTCGGCACAGGAATACCTGCTTTTATTTCTGACATTATTTATACCTAATTTAAAATTGAAATATTAAGATAGCAAAAATAAGGAAAATATATCAAAAATATTTAAAATGATAAAATTTTCGATAGTTCGACTATTTCATTATATCTAAAGCAATCTACTTCGTGGTCGTTAATCATTCCGGCGGCTTGCATGAAAGCATAACAAATAGTAGTACCGACGAATTTGAATCCACGCTTTTTTAAATCTTTGCTCATATTGTCTGATTCTATAGATCGAGTTGGAACTCCATTCCCAATCCTGTACTCGTTATTGATAACTTTATGATCCGTAAATTGCCAAATATATTTTGCAAATGTTCCGAATTCTTGCTGAACTTCGAAATACTTTTGCGAATTGATTACCGCAGAATTGATTTTCAAGCGATTTCTAATAATTCCGGCATTGTTCATCAGTTCTTCGATTTTTTGCTCATCATAAGATATTATTATCTCGGGATTAAAATTATCAAATTCTATTCGGAAATTATTTCGTTTATTGATAATTGTCTGCCAGCTCAATCCCGCTTGAAATCCATCAAGCAGGATAAATTCAAATAGTTTTTAATCATCGGTCAAAGGCATGCCCCACTCAGTATCGTGGTAGTTTTGCATTGATTCAG
The DNA here is from genome assembly GCA_964539225.1 of uncultured Hyphomicrobiales bacterium. Classification (GTDB taxonomy): domain Bacteria; phylum Bacteroidota; class Ignavibacteria; order Kapaibacteriales; family UBA2268; genus CALLXS01. The sequence goes on from CAZIIZ010000176.1 coordinate 3,787, forward strand.
TATTCAAACACCAAACACATCTATTCATATCTGTACTCTAATATTATTAATTACTTAGTAAGGCTTTAATTACATCTTTTGTTTCACGCAAATCTTCGCTTTTGCCTATAGCTCCGGTTTGGATATATCTTAGTTTTCCGAGTTTGTCAATGAATAATCTGGAAGGAAGACCGCGAACTCCGAGAAGTTTGGCAAACATACCGGATTCGTCGAAGAATACTTTCACTTTGCCGAATTCAGTAGTTTTGAATAATGATTTATCCAACTTTGAATTCTCCCAAGTGTTTACTGCAAGCATTTGCACTCCGGAATTATTTACTAAAGAGTTAGACAAATCTACATAAGATTCTAAGCCGGATTTACAAGGCTGACACCAGGAAGCGAATAAATCTATTACTATCACTTCACCTTTGAAAATTGATAAATCTATCATTAAATCGTCGATATTCGCCAGAACCGGAAGAGTTAAGTTGCGATTGATTAGCTTATTGTTTATCAATGTATTAAGGCGTATTGTTTCTGCGTCATAAAGCAATGAATCAAGATATTGTTTGTATTCCATATTGATATTCTGTTTAGAATATAGCTTTTGGTTGATATCTAAAATTTTTGCATTTTCATTTGAACTTAAAATCGCCGCTACGCTTGCTTTAAATGCTTCGTCGTCCATTCTAAATATGTAATATGCTATAGTAAAGTTTTCGTAGAGTTTACTTGGAATCTCAGTGAAAGTATTCATCGCCAAATTAAAATATGATATTGATTTTTCTTTATCTTTTAATTGCAAGTAAAATTCACCATAAGCACGATAGACTTCAGCTAGATTATTGTTTACTTTGTTCTTCCATTCGTAGTGTGGTATTGAATTGTCTAATTGTTTATCTTGCATTGTTTTCAAGGTATTAGTCATATTATTTAATAAGGTTTCCGCCTTAGACTGATTACCTAATTTTTCTAAATATATAAATGCAAGTCGTAATGCTTGCGAAGAAGGCATGTAAGAATTGCTTTCCATCATTTTCTCGGCAATGTCGTAATTAACTTTTTCGATATTGGATTGTATCAGTTTTTCTATAATATTGCTTTTTTGTGTGGAATTAGGGAATTGACGAATAAATATTTCGGCTAAATTTTGATATTCATCGCCTTCTTTTTCTCCCAATTTTTTAAGGAAATTTTCTTCGGATATTGAGCCACCGGGATATTTCTGGCTTATCAGCAGCGACAAACTATCAGCTATTTTACTATTACCGATAGAATTAAATAATTTGATTAGTGCGACTGCCTCTTTCTCACGCTGAATATTCAATTTCTTGAGTAATTGATTCGCCACCGAATCAGCAGTTTGATTATCAATTTGCTTCAAATCGTACAGCAGTGATAGTTTGGTTAATTGAGCAATTGCACTATTGGCATTATATTTCAATTCATTATCAATGTCGCTCATTGCCGAAGAGTAACTAATCTCTATATTTTCTGCTCCAGATAGAGCCGAAATATTATAAAGCGAAGAGTAATAATTGGTATTATTAGTAGGATAACCTAAGTCATTATAAAACAACACAGGCTGTGATTCAGTTCGAATCTGGTTATTATTTCTCTGAAAATACTTAATTATGGCGAATTCTGTACCTATAGGTATCTGCAAATCAATTGGATAGTTTTTAATAATAGCGACTTCTTTTTCCATGAATGTAGGTAAGTCAGTATTTGAATTAAATAAGTAAACTACAACATCGAGCGGAGCGTTTTCAAGCAAATTATTGCTTTCGATATTTACTGTTATATGCCTACCGGCTATGGGTTTTAATTCATTAATAGTTATCTTCGCGTTAGAACTAAACGAATTGAACAGTAAGAAAAACGATACTAAACCTAAATATTTAACCATCTTGTTGCCTTGTATAATTTGTACATTTGTTATTAACGCCTAATAATAAATACGAAATAAACTAAAATGCGTTACAAATACAAATATAATTACAAAATATTTCAGTATTTAGAAAAATGTTTTGTTTTAGTATAAAAACTTCTTTATTTTTGACAGTCTAATATTTAACTATGATAACAATTTTACAAGGAGAAATAATATGTACAAGCAAATTCAAGAATTATTAGCTGATAAAGCAGAGTATTTATTAGGTTTTGATCAACCTAAAATCAAAAAAGAGCAATTAACTTTACCGTCTTCTGATTTCGTGAATCAGGTATTTATTAATTCCGATAGAAATAATCGCGTATTGAATAATTTGGATTGGATGTATAACACTGGACGCTTGGCTAACACCGGTTATATGTCTATTCTTCCAGTTGATCAAGGTATCGAGCATTCAGCCGGAGCCAGCTTTGCTAAAAATCCTGCTTATTTCGATCCCGAGAATATCGTGAAATTAGCTATCGAAGGCGGTTGTAATGCAGTTGCTTCTA
>CAZIIZ010000177.1:0-6208 GCA_964539225.1 uncultured Hyphomicrobiales bacterium
GATGGCACTTGGAGTGGGAGCATTTACTTCAGGCTTCTTCCACTTGGTTACTCACGCTTGGTTCAAAGCTGCTTTATTCCTTGGCTCCGGCTCGGTAATTCATGCAATGCACGAATCTATGCACCGTGCTCACGACCACCATACTGATCCACAAGATATTGATAATATGGGCGGATTAGGCAAAAATATGAAATATACTTATTTCACATTCTTAATAGCAACTTTGGCAATTTCCGGTGTTCCGCTTACTTCTGGTTTCTTAAGCAAAGATAGTATCTTAGCGGGTACTTTGGCTTATGCAAACTTAGCCGGCGGTATAAATTGGATAATTCCGATAATTGGTTTTGGTGTCGCAGGTATGACTGCTTTCTATATGTTTAGATTGACTATAGTAGCATTCCACGGCAAACCCAAACCTGATATTGCTAAAAATACTAAAGAAAACTCATTCAGAATTGTTATGCCTTTAGTAGTATTGGCGACATTATCACTCTGGATATTTTATTCATTCAATCCGACTAGTGCATCTATCGGCTGGTTCTATCAGAAAATAAAAATGCCAGCAACTGCGGTACCGGTTGAATATCAGAGATCGTACTTATTACCATTGCAAGAAGAACAATCAACAGCAACCGTTGGAAATGAGAATCAGCATAAACTTACCGAAGGAGTGCAACCTGCTCACGCAGTAGTAAGCGAATTCGAAGAAGAAATGCACCATTTCCATAATCCAGCTATGATTGCTTCTTTATTATTCGCAGGTTGCGGTATCGCATTTGCGTTTATGATATACCAGTTTAAGATATTCAGTGCTGACAATATGGAGAAACAATTCAAGAAACTCCATACTTTCACGCTTAATAAATGGTATATTGATGAATTGTACGACGCTACGGTTATAGCATTTACAATGTTTTTATCCAAAGTGTTCTCTGCATTTGACTCAAAAATAGTTGATGGTATTGTTAATGCAACTGCGGTTGTTACTAATTCTTTCTCGAAAGTAGTCGGTATATTCGATAACGTAGTTATCGACGGAGCCGTCAATTTAGTAGCAAATACTACCGGAACAATGGGCGGGATTACTCGCAAATTGCAAACCGGTAAGGTACAAACCTATCTTGTATTCGCAATAATCGGTTTGGTAGCATTCATTTATGTCTTTATATAATTTAAGTAAATAATAAAAAATAAAATAATATTTCGGAGGTTAAATGCCGCAGTCTTTTGGATTTCCAATTTTAAGTTGGATAACATTTCTGCCAATTTTAGGTATGATTATCCTTGCGCTTATCCCAAGCGGGAAAGACGAAGCGAGCAAGGAAGCATCTAAAAAGTACTTTAGATGGCTGACAGTTGGAGTAACATTCGTTCAACTGATACTAGCATTGATTCTTTACATGAATTTCAACCATAGTCTTGCCGGTGTTAATGACCCGAATGGATTCCAATTCGTTGAAAAGTTCTCTTGGATTAGTGCAAATTTCCCTATGGTTGGTTCTGTTAATATTGACTATTATGTTGGTATCGACGGTATCAGTATTCTGATGGTATTATTGACTACTATCGTGTGTTTCGTAGCTTCGTTCACATCGTTTGGTGTAAATAAATCGGTCAAAGGCTATATGGCTATGTACTTGTTGTTAAATACAGGTATGATGGGCTGTTTCGTGGCTTTAGACTTCTTCTTGTTCTATGTGTTCTGGGAGTTAATGCTTCTACCGATGTATTTCTTAATCGGTATTTGGGGCGGTCCTCGTAAAGAATATGCAGCTATCAAGTTCTTTATTTATACTTTAGCTGGTTCAGTATTTATGCTTTTGGTTATGGTAGGTTTATACTTCTCATTCCAAATCCCAGATCCATCGCATCCAGGTGCATTTATGCACACATTTAACTTAGTAGCTATGCTTAATCCGGCAAACTTAGTACCGGGTTCTATATTTGCTTCATTCGGTTCAAATATGAGATTAGTAGCTTTTGCCGCATTATTTATCGGCTTCGCTATCAAAGTCCCAATTGTACCGTTCCATACTTGGTTGCCTGATGCACACGTTGAAGCACCGACAGCTATATCAGTTATTCTTGCTGGTGTACTTTTGAAATTAGGTGCTTATGGTATGCTTAGAATCGCATTCCCAATCTTTCCTGAAGCCTTGGGCTATTTCCAATGGTGGATTGCAGCATTAGGTGTGATTAGTATTGTTTACGGAGCATTCTGTGCTTTGGGACAACATAAAGTTGGCAAGCGAGATTTGAAGAAGATGATAGCTTACTCATCTGTATCGCACATGGGTTACGTAATGATAGGTCTTGCATCTATGCGTCCCGAAGGAATTGCCGGAGGTATCTTCCAAATGTTCAACCACGGTACTATTACTGCTATGCTCTTCATGATTGTGGGAGTTATTTATGATAGATCTCACACAAGAGGTTTGGACGATTTCGGTGGTATGGCAAACAAAATGCCAATCTATACCGGCATCATGAGCATCGCTTTCTTTGCCGCTATTGGACTTCCGGGCATGAGTGGATTTATTTCCGAAACTTTAGTATTCCTTGGTAGTTTCAAGACATATCCTGTACTCACAGTTATCTCTGCATCAGGTATCATTCTTGGTGCTGCTTATATGCTTTGGGCTTTACAGAAAGTATTCTTTGGTACATTGCCAGACAAATGGAAAGGTCCTTGGGATCCTACCGGCTTGAAATACAAGCACGACGACATTAATGCAATCGAATTAACCGCTCTCGTGCCTTTAGCAGTTATAATTATAGCTTTGGGTATTTATCCGATGGCTGTACTTGACCTGATGACTACTTCAGTTAATCACTTCGTTGATATTCTGAAACCTTATGTATTTATCGGCGGCATTTCTGCCGGAATGTAGTTAGATCATTAACTTAGAAACGAGACAAAATATGTTCGACACAAATATTTTAAATAACATCTCAAGCCACTTAGTACAAAGTGTGTCTTTGTTTGCACCGGAAACGGCACTACTTTGCACATTTATTGTAGCTTTGTTTATGGATATTTTCTTAGGAAAAGTTCGTAACATCGCCGGCTATACGGTTTGCGTAGGATTTATAATTACCGGTATATTATTGGGAGTGCAGTGCGGAGTGCATCAAAATGCTTTTATGTCGATGATTGCTATCGACCCATTCGCTCTCTTCTTTAAATACTTGATCCTCATCTCTGGATTTGCTGTTGTAGTGATGTCGTTCTTTTCGAACGAAATTAACAAAGACGGCAGAAAAGTTGGTGAGTATTATGCCCTTATTGCCGGTATGACTTTTGGAATGTTCCTCCTTTGCGGAGCGACAAACCTAATTATGATATATCTTGCCATTGAAATGATGAGTTTGACTTCCTACGTTTTGGCAGGATTCACTAAAGAAATTAAACGTTCAAGCGAAGCATCTCTTAAATATGTAATTTATGGATCTGTATCCTCCGGTATTATGGTTTATGGTATGTCAATACTATTCGGAGCTAGCGGTACACTTAATTTATCTGAACTTGCTACAATGATTCCTAACGGTCAAGTCGATATGTTCGCATTGATTGTATCTGGATTAATGATTGTGGCGGGCTTCGGCTATAAAATATCAGCTGTTCCATTCCATTTTTGGACTCCGGACGTTTACGAAGGAGCTCCTGTTACTATCACCGCATTTTTGTCTGTTGCTTCTAAAACAGCAGGTTTTGCAGGATTCATTCGCTTCGCTCAAATCATGTTTGCTAACGATCCATATTTAGATTGGCAGATAGTTCTTGCGGTTTTAGCTGTTTTAACTATGACTATTGGTAATTTATCGGCAATTTGGCAAACCAATGCCAAAAGAATGCTTGCTTATTCAGCAATTGCTCACGCTGGTTATATGCTAATGGGTATGGTGGTAATGGATCAAATCGGTATCTCTGCCATTATGGTTTACCTATTTATGTATGCCTTTATGAATCTCGGAGCATTTGCAGTTATTATGTTGATTGCTAATAAAATTGGCTCCGAAGATATTGATGATTACAATGGAATTGGCTATAAAATGCCGGTTCTCGGTGTGTTAATGGTTATCTTTTTAGTATCATTAACTGGCTTGCCGCCAACTGCCGGATTCATCGGCAAATTCTATATCTTTAGTGCACTTTTAGCTAAGGGCAATCAATGGGTATGGCTTGCAGTAATCGGCGTACTGAATAGTGTTGTGTCATTATTCTACTATTTTAGAATTTTACGCAACATGTATTTACGCGGAACAAGTAATGATACTAACGAGAGATATTCTTTCTCAGCAGGAAGTATAGCCCTTGTGGTATTATTAGCTATCCCAACATTATTGCTTGGTGTTTACTTCGGTCCTATCGTAGAATGGGCAAATAATTCAGCTTCAATGCTGTTTATGAAATAATCGCTCTGCAATCATTCGAAATAATTAAACTCCCTGAATCGCTTTATAATATGATTCAGGGAGTTTTTTATTTTATTTCCTGTTTTTGTGGATGTATCTGTCCATTATACACATCTTCGCAATACCTATGAATACTGTCATTCCGGTTTTGTGAGTCTTCGAGCAAATCATTCTTATGATTCAGCGAAACTAATGCAAAAACCTAGCCTTTATCTTTTATAACCTATAGCTTATCATTAGTGAGAATACGATATTTCTTGTTTAGAAGTATTGAGTGCTTTGAGTATTGTTTGTAAACAATTCGGATTAATAATAATCAAAGGTCAATAGGAAATAAGGTTTGAAGAGTCGAAATGTCGAAATTCAGTAAAACACTTAAAGGAATTAAGTAATCTACGAATTGATGAAATGCTTAACAAATCATAATTTGCAATCCAAAAATATTTATGTATAACTTAGTATAAAGGGGGAAATTATGCCTCATTTCGACACCGGTAATACCGGTTTTATGCTTATAGCTACCAGTTTGGTAATGCTTATGACTCCGGGATTGGCTTTCTTCTATGGTGGTCTCGTTGGTAGAAAGAATGTATTGGGAATTATGATACAGAGCTTTGTATCAATGGGCTGGACTACAGTTCTATGGTACGTTCTCGGATATTCATTATGTTTTAGTGGCGGCGAAGGCGGAGTAATCGGCAATTTGGATCACGCTTTCTTTTGGGGATTAAAATTTACAGATCCTGCACCAATTAACCACACTATTCCATTATTTGTATTTATTGCTTATCAGATGATGTTTGCAATTATTACTCCTGCACTTATCACCGGAGCATTTACTAATCGTGTTCGTTTCTCGGCGTATATGATATTTTTAACCTTGTGGCAAATATTCGTATATTTCCCATTCGTTCACATGATTTGGGGCGGCGGAATGTTAGCTCAATGGGGCGTATTTGATTTTGCTGGCGGTATCACTGTTCATGCAACTGCTGGATTCGCTGCATTAGCGTCAGTATTCTACGTCGGAAAACGTAAAATTGCCGAAAATATACCTCACAGTATTCCTTTAGTAGCATTAGGAACCGGATTACTTTGGTTCGGTTGGTACGGATTTAATGCTGGTAGTGAATTCTCTGTAGATCCTGTTACTGTTAATGCCTTTTTAAATACTGACGTTGCGGCTTCATTTGCCGGTGTAACCTGGCTATTATTAGCTTGGTCTTTAGAGAAAAAACCTAAGTTCATTGGTTTGCTTACAGGTTCTGTTGCCGGATTAGCGACTATTACTCCTGCCGCCGGATACGTTACAATTACCAGTGCGGTAATTATTGGTATTACTGCTGGTATCGTTTGTTATTTCGCAGTTGAATGGAAAAACAAAATGGGCTGGGATGATGCTTTAGATGTATGGGGCGTTCACGGTATGGGTGGAGTTCTAGGTACAATCTTGCTTGGTGTATTTGGTACAAAAGCCGTTCAATATACAGCGGGAGCTGCTTGGCCTGTTGGATTGCTCGAAGGCAATTCCGATTTCTTCTTCACTCAAATTAAAGCCGTAGTTTTAGCTTCAGCTTATGCGTTCGGATTTACTTATGGCGTGCTATGGTTGATTGATAAATTTATACCGGTTAAATTAACTGCCGAAGAACAATTGTCGATTGACGCTAATATGCACGGCGAAAGTGCTTACGAAGAAATGATTTAATTATTTATTAATTGCCTTATTTAGATCTTTGAAAATTATTAACTGTATTAAGTTGCCGGCAACTTAATACAGTTAATAATTTTC
>CAZIIZ010000178.1:0-6194 GCA_964539225.1 uncultured Hyphomicrobiales bacterium
AAAATGATTATGTTGCATCACTACCCGAATATGATTGGGGAATTTTATCGAATTATCAAAATTTTAAATTAACCCAAACTAATTACGCACCTGACGGAACTGCACGAAATTGGACATTTGTAAATAAAAATATTATTATATCAATATTTATGGAAAAAGTTCCAAAAATGCACGCAGGTACTTCAGCGGATTGCAAGAGATATTATTTTACCAAAGGCATGATGTCGGGAATAATGGATACTAATACTTTTCATCATTTTACCACCAAAGACTTTGAAGGTGTTGATTACTTCTATAAAACCATAGATGACAAATCAAAAGAAAAAAGCTGTAATATGTTCTATTCACGCAATGATATTTGGGTTGATATACACTTTACTTTCAATGATTATTTAGATAAAGATTCTGCTCAATTCGAAAACTTTAAAACAAATTTCAGAGTAATAAATGATTTTTCTGAAAATATAGCTGAATGTTTCGTTTTGGGAATGGAATTTTATATGAAGGGAAATTATACAGAGTCAATTCCTTATTACGAACAGGCGTTTAAAGCTGATAAAGTTCGGCATAAATTAGAAAAGAAAATGTCTATAATACTTATAGATAATCTTGGTATGGCTTATGGCGTAACTGGACGTATGGATAAAGCCAAAACTATTTTTGAGTACGGCATAGAAACATATTCTGAAGAACCATGTTTCTACTACAATCTTGCTTGCTGTTACGCCGAACTAGATGATAAGGCTAAAGCTATAGATAATCTACAACTTGCAAAAAAGTATAGAGAGAATAGTATTGATATTCCCAAATTTTCAGATCCGAGCAAAGATTCATCCTTTGAGAAGCTAATGAAAGATGAAGAATTTATCAATGCAGTAAAAGAATTTAATGCTGATTAACCACATTTCTTAATAGTAATCGACTTCAATTATTTGCTATTGTTATGAAGTCGATTGCTAATTAGATTCTCGATAAAGTAGTTAAGCTACTACTGTCGTTTATCTATCCTCTACTTAGTAATCATCAATAAAAAACGGATGTTATCAAAAAAACTTATATAAATTATATTTGGGCTTTAACGCATCTTGAAATTGAATATTTCCGCCTAAATTTAACAAAAGAAATGTTAGATTATATTCTACAGATAATCCTTTACTGTATTCATTAAATAAAATTGACGGGCCTGCGGTTATTCCGACATCAGGAGAAATACCATGAGCTTTTAGCGGAATTATTAAAATCAGACAAGCTATAAGTAATGCGATTAATGTTCTCATAGTTATACTTTTTAAATAATAAATAATCGAATTATTTCCCCAACACTCTTCCCGGATTTTTCTCAATAAATTCTTTCCAGCCGCCTTTTAGTTTGGTAGGCATATTGAATTTATAGCAGTGAGTCAGGGCGACGGCAAGAGCGTCGGTCGCATCGAAGAATTCTGGAGTTTCTGGTATTTTCAGAATACTCTGCACCATGTATGCCACTTGCTCCTTGGTAGCGTTTCCATTGCCGGTTACGGATTTCTTGACTTCCTTCGGGCTATATTCATGGATAGGCATATCTGCGATAGCACACGACACCATAGCCGCTCCACGAGCATGCGAGAGCTTAATCAGTGATTGAGGATTTTTAGAGTAGAATGTTTCCTCTAATACTGCACAGTCCGGCATCGCAGTTTTTATAATTCTCTGTAACCGTTGATAGATTTCTTTGAGTCTGTCGGGCAGTTCTGGCGAGAGCTTCTTCAGATTAATTACTCCGTACTCTATCAGCTCGATTTTCGAACCAGTCTTTTCGACTATTCCGTATCCACAGAGTATCGAGCCGGGATCTATTCCTAATATTCTCATGGTAATTATCTCTAAATATTAAATTCAACTTTGTTTTGTAAAATTATCTCATCTAATACACTATGATAATTTCCATTTTCAATTAATTCGAGAAAACGTTTTCTTAATTCACTCAGATTTATTATTTCTTCAATACATTGCATATAAGTATCAACTATAGAAATAATTGAATATGAGCTTAAAGCATTTTGTCTGATTTTATCTATGAGTGTTGATGTGTCTTCTTCTGATTTAATCACGAAAGTTATTGGGAACTTTTGAATTTTATCAATATCTAAAAAGTATTTTTTAAAATCTAAAGTCTCGGTTACTTGAAAAAATCTTCCAAGTGGACGCATTACGAAATCAATTCCACCATCGTTGGCATTTGTTCGTCCTGTTTTATATAACTTTAAATTTTCGCACTCTAATTTCTCAGGATTATATCCCCAATATATTACTGTATCTTTATAATAATTTTTTAGAATAGCAAAACTAACGATTTCAAATAAACGAGCATCTGTATTAGGTGCTAAGAGTGAAAAGATAAAATTAGAAACAGCTTCTTGGTCATCAATTGCAATAGTTTTAATTTCTTCACAAGCCTCAATAAAAATTCTAAATGAATTTTGTTTTGTCTCTATGTAGCTATCAATAATCGCAATAATGGATTCAGATATGTTGTAAGTAGTGCCATCTATTGTAATTTTAAGCAACCCCTCATTAATCCAATATCTGGTAGTTGTCTGATCTCTAATAATTGGAAACATAATGGATGAAGGGAAAAATTTTTGGAATTCAGAATTAACTCTACTATTAAGAGCATGATTTTGTAATTTTTCGCCAAAAGGCAATTCTCTTTGTCGCTTTAATAACGTCGAGAATTCTCCACCCGAATACGTTGAAAAAGTATTATTTTGGTGAAAATTATTATTAATATAGTCCTCTACTAATACATAAATTGCATATAAGTTAGCGAAACTTGAACGAGATTTGGAACCTCGATTCGCAGACTTTGTCTTGAAATTTATATATTGAATCAAATCACTTTTCTCAAATATTTGCTCGGCATTATTTGGAAAAAATAAATTTAATTTTTCTTTGATTTTATTTGTAAATATATGTTCCATCGGCTGTATCGAATAGTTGAGGCGTTAATAATTCTGTTATCTTATTTGATTCAAATGTTCTAATTTCTTTCTGAAGCTTTTCGCCTTTATATTCATTAGCTATTTGCAAACGTCTTAATCCTATTTTTAAATATTCTTCTTGAATTTCAATACCGATAGAATTTCGACTAAATTGTTTCGCTACGTAGGATGTAGTAAAAGTTCCAGAAAATGGGTCTAATACTACATCTCCAATATTTGAGCTTGCTTTGATAATTCGCTCTAATAATTCGATTGGCTTCTGAGTTGGGTGGTTTTCATATTCATCCATTCTATAACGAACCCGAGGAAATTCCCATACATTGCCCGGTACTTTTTCGGAATTATAGACTTTAGGGATAGCTTTCCGATAGTCTATAAGTTTTCTTTTAGAGCCTGTTTTCGCTTCAACTAAAATATCTTGTGAATTAAAAGTATAATTATTTATATCTTTGACACAGTGTAAAATTGGTTCGTACATCGACCCATAATATTTTTTTGCTTGCACACCTGAACTATCATAATACCATACTAACCGAGATAATATATTAAGTTTAGTTCTTAAATATATATCAAAATAAGGCATAAATTGAGTAGCAGTCATAACGTAAAAACTTCCGGTTGGTTTAAGCTTCTTAATACATAAATCAAGCCACTGATAACACCAATTCAGATATTCTTCTTCATTCTCCCACTTATCCAATAAACCGCTGAAATTCTTACCAATATTATACGGAGGATCAGCAAATATTAAATCAATAGAATTATCATCAATATTATGCTCTAAAACTTGAAGAGCATCATTGAAAAATATTTTATGTCCGTTTCGTTCAAAAATTTCCATTATGTTTCTATCAAAATAATTGCTAATCGTTAAGAAACGCAAACCGCCAATAAATATTATAATCTATCGGCGGCGTGCTTAAATTACAGGGAAGTCTAATTTTGACTGTTAGAGATTAGTCGTTTTCTAATTCTTCCATAATTTCGTCAGCAATATCGAAGTTAGGATATACGTACTGCACATCGTCTAAGTCTTCCATAGCATCGATGAATTTCATTACTTTTCTTGCTTCATCGACAGAACCAATAGGAGTAGTATTAGTCGCAATATATTCTAATTTACCTTCGGTAATAACAAATTTATTTTCATTCAAATATTGATTCACTACGTTGAAGCTTTCCATCGGACAAATGATGCGAGATGATTCCTCGTCGTATTCCAGATCATCAGCTCCAGCCTCAATCACCGTCTCGAATAATTCCTCTTCAGTTTTACCGTTAGTATTGACAGCGAAAACGCCTTTGCGAGCAAAGTTCCACATCACGGAGTTAGTTTCGCCCATATTACCGTTTTGCTTATTGAATACGGCACGAATTTCTGCAACGGTACGAACTCTATTGTCGGTAACAGTTTCGATTACAATAGCTACACCGAATGGAGCATAGCCCTCGTAAGTAATTTCTTCGTAATTGCTTCCTTCTAATTCGCCTGTACCTTTTTTGATGGCACGTTGCATATTTTCATTAGGCATATTTACGGCTCTTGCACTTTGCATTGCCAATCTTAAGCGAGGATTCATATCCGGATCGCCGCCACCATCACGAGATGAGATAGTGATTTCTTTAGCAATACGAGTGAAAATTTTACCTCTTTTAGCATCTTGTCTGCCTTTGCGATGCTTAATATTTGCCCATTTACTATGTCCGGACATATTATCTTCCTTAGATATTTATATAATTATGATTCTAAATATTACGTTAATGTATTACAAAAATAAGGATTTATCGACAGAAATTAAAATACTATTTATTTTTTTTTCTATACGCAATAATTACATTAAATTGTTATATAAATTTCATATTATTCTGAGTGATTATTATGAATATTGTGAAGATGATTCGGAATGAAATATTACATTATTCTTTTGAACACTATTAGGCACATCAATCAAACTAATCACTGTTCAACCAATCTTAATTTGATAATCTTTGAAAGCAATTTAGTATTAATCAATTTTTCTGTAAATTTTATCCCGTTCCGAAATTACTTCGAATTTCTTTGCAAATTCAGTAAACTCTAAAGTTTCTTTATTGCCTAATATCAAAAATCCTTTATGAATAAGGCTTTCGTAGAATAATTGCAGTACTTTGCTTTGCAGTTCTTTGTCGAAATATATCAATACATTGCGGCAAACTATTAAATTCATCTCGCCAAAAGCAGCGTCAGTTACTAGGTTGTGATTAGCGAATGTGATTTTTTCTTTTAGTGCTGGATTAATTATGGCTGATTCATAGCCTGAATGATAATAATCAGAGAACTCAGCATTACCGCCGGCTAGGATGTAATTCTCCGTATATTTTTGAATGTTTTCTATCGGATAGATTGCATTCTTTGCTTTTTGCAGAGCATTGTCGTTGAAATCAGTAGCAAATATAGTAGTTCGTTCATAAAGACCTTCTTCGTTTAACACTATAGCCATCGAGTAAACTTCCTCACCAGTTGCACATCCAGCATGCCAAATCCGAAAATACGGATAAGTTCGCAGATATGGAACGACTTTAAAACGAAATTTCTTAAACATACGAGCATCTCTGAACATCTCAGTTACTTGAATAGAGAAATCATTTAAAAGCATATAAAACAGTTTCGGTTCGTGCAAAATTTTGGGTATTAATTCGCTTATACTTCCGGCATTAACCTTAGAAACGAATCCGAGTATCCTTCGTTTCATGGACGACGGTGCATAATGACGAAAGTCATAGCCATATTTTCTAAAAATTGCTTCTAATAGTAGGTCTATCTCAATATTTTCTAAAGCATCCAAATTCTTTTTTTCCATAATTTGCTAAATATAATGTTAATAATTGAGACGATATATTGAATTAATATTGTGAATTTCCTTTTTTGATTATTGCTATTCTAATTTGGCTTTATTCAAAACGAGTTAGCAGAATGCAGTATTTACTATAGAGTTCGATATTGATTATCGTACTTAATGCGTTTCTTGTATCGGTTTATTACCCTTATTTGATCAGTCCATTTTAATAATGCTGCCGACTTGTCATTCCTGCGGAACGAGTCTTCGAGCTAACCAATAACGCATCTTATAAATCGTTACTGACAACCCTAAAAGATCTGCCCATTATACACATCTTTAATATTGCTACCGACTTGTCATTCCTGCGTAGTGAGTCTTCGAACGGATGCAGGAA
>CAZIIZ010000179.1:0-6191 GCA_964539225.1 uncultured Hyphomicrobiales bacterium
AGAGAACAGTACTAGGGCGATTTCATACGTGGGCAACAATCACGTAGATTTGATTTTGATGGATATTGAATTAGCGGATAGCCGATACGACGGAATCGAAACTGCACGATTGATTATGGCGAAGTACCACATTCCGGTTGTATTCGTTACAAGCATCGACAACCCCGAAGTGTTTAGCCAGGCAAACCTAAGTGACTTCTTCGACGTGCTTATCAAACCATATAACAACGATATGCTAAAGATGCACATAGAAATAGCATTGCAGAATAATAGAACCGAAGCTCGTTATCGCTCGGCAGATAGTTATTTTGATGCATTTATTTCGTCTTTTGATGCAGGAATAATAATAACCGACAGCAAAGGGAAAATTATTAAGATGAATAATGTCGCAGAGCAAATCAGTGATTATAGTAAGAATTTAACCATTGGAAAAAACATTTTAGACATATTTCAATTCTCAATAGACGACGGCAAATCCGGACAATTTCTTCTCGGCTTCGATGAGCTAATCTCCAATATTGGCAATGCACAGTTTCTATTATATAGGGACGGTAAAACAGTACGCATTTCAATTTCGGCAAAGCAAATTCAAGTGCAAGCAGATGCGATTTCCTATATTATTGAGATTCAATAGTATAAGATATTAATCAAATATACACAACCAATTTTAGCTAAAAATAATTTTGAAGGATTATTTTTATGGCACATTATTGGTTATGTTTGAATTGTAGAAATTGTTGAATGCAGTTCAAAGTAATAATCTTTGGCTTATCGACTTTTTCCTAAATTTTAAAGAATACAGCTTAGTATTTAATACTATATTTATTAGTTTTGCTTTCGTAAAAGTAGTATT
Organism: uncultured Hyphomicrobiales bacterium; assembly: GCA_964539225.1. GTDB lineage: Bacteria > Bacteroidota > Ignavibacteria > Kapaibacteriales > UBA2268 > CALLXS01. The sequence goes on from CAZIIZ010000179.1 coordinate 854, forward strand.
ATATATAGCTAACTGATAAACAACATAGATTCTGGAGAATATTTATAATGGAAGTATCTACGAGAGGTAAGTCGGAGCGACCAAACAATCCGAAAAAAATTGCTTTTGGTGCAATTCTGTCAATTGCAGGAGTTATACTATTGATGTTTAATTTAGGGGTAATTCCTTACGAATACCAGCATTTGTTTTTTTCGTGGGCTTCGTTGTTATTAGCTTTAGGGATAATATATATTTGCGATAGACGGAAGCGAACATTCGGAATAGTCTTATTGGCGGTATCTGCTTTGTCGTATTTGCATCATTTTAATTATCCGCAACAATTTGGGGATATTATTCTGCCGGTATTGTTAATTGCTCTTGGGGTTTCAATAGTAGTACGAAGATTTACTTCTCCTAAAGTGAATTGTTCGAAAGAATATACAAAAGGAAAAGATTCATATAGCGATGAATTCGCTAAGAATGGCTATAGCGATGAATTTATAGACCAAACAAATGTGTTCAGCGGAAGCGAACGCAGATTTGTCAATGTTGCATTTAAAGGCGGCACTATCACCAATGTATTCGGCGGTAGCGAATTAGATTTGACTTTAGCCAATTTAGGCTCGGGCAAAAACATCTTGGAAGTAAATTGTGTTTTCGGCGGAGTTACGATAATAGTACCGCACAATTGGAAAGTAAGCATTCAAGTCAACGCCATTTTGGGAGCATTTGAAGATAAAAGATATATCAATTCAGGCGAAAGCGAAATGCGGGCCGATAGCGAATTGATAATTGTCGGGAATTTAATCTTCTCCGGTGGCGAATTGAAAAGCAGATAGAATAGCCTAACAGCCTATTGAGAATCTATCTATTGCGGAATTGTTATTCCGATGACAAAAAGAAATGGCACAGTTCGGCTTTGAATGTAAATAATAATTGCGTCATTCTGTACGAAGTGAAGAATCTGTTCTTCCGTAACTTACTTGTATTATTGGATACTTCGCTACGCTCCTAATGACACAGAAGGTTAGTAAAGACAATTTCGTCATACTGAGCGTAGCGAAGTATCCATATTTCTCGGAGACTTACCAGATTTTGGATTCTTCGCTACGCTCAGAATGACGATAAATGTCATTTTCTTTTAGTGAAAACGCAGTTTTCTTTGAGACCTCGGTATGACGATACTAAATTTACTTAGCTTTGTGAACGTTCCGACGAGCTTCTGTGTAATTACGAACGTAACGAAGAATTACTAGTTTTCTTGCTATTTCGACAGGCTACCAAAGATTTTTAATATTCGACGACTTGAAAGAAACTTTATGATAAATCCTTTATTCAAGACAAATAAAAATGTGATTGTATATAGTGTGGCATTGCTGATAATTACAGTTAAGCATTTTTCTGTGTTGTATTTTGTGGAAAATATTAATTGGATGACAGCTGCCTTTGATTCCATGATAAGTATGATAATATTTGCATTATTGTCATTTGCCCTTTGGAATAATATCAAATACAGCAAAGCACACGACCAATTGACATTTGGCTCGTTTATGACGTATCTAGTTATGGTGTGGATATTCAGTTTAATTTGGGTAACTGCTAGCTATGCAATCTGCAACGATATATTTTTCACTGATAATGCGTATTTGCTTTTCCTAAAGCGAAGTTTGCCTTGGCGATTTATCATAGCTTTCTTTTTGTTCAGTAATGCAGCTACCTTGTATTTGTTACTCCTCTATAATGACAGTTTACGAGACAAACAAAGGGGCGAAGTGCAATTATTAGAGAAGGTAAAAGAATCTGAGCTTAATATGTTGAAATCTCAAATTAATCCGCATTTCTTGTTTAACAGCTTAAATTCAATAAGTTCGCTTACTATTACCGATCCCGATAAGGCTCAAGATATGGTAATTAAATTGTCGGACTATTTGCGATATTCAATATCGCATAACGATATAAAACTGCAAGATTTTTGCAAGGAATTAGCGAATATCGAAAGGTATTTAGAGATTGAAAAAGTGCGGTTTGGCGACAAATTGCAATATTCTAACGATATTTCTCAGGAATGCTTGAACACAAGAATTCCAATTATGCTATTGCAGCCTCTTTATGAAAATGCGATTAAGCATGGAGTAAACGAAAGTACTACTCCTATTCACATTAATACGAAAGCAATAATTTCTGGCAACTTGTTGCTGTTAGAAATAAAGAATAATTATGAAAGTCCTATCGCCAATAAAAAAGGGGCGGGAATAGGATTAACTAATATTCGCGAACGCCTACAATTGATGTATGCAAGCGACACGCTAATGAATATTAATTCCGAAAATGGGATTTTTACTGTAAAAATTTTAATTCCACAAATTAATGAAGGGTAAATGAGACATGGAACAAAATATTATTTTCAAAGTAGTAGTAATTGAAGACGAAGAGCCTGCTCGCAATTTAATTAGGAATTTCCTGAAAGATTGCGAGAATATCGAATTAGTAGAAGAATGTTCCGATGGATTTTGCGGAGTCAAAGCTATAAATGAACACAAACCGGATATAGTTATTCTCGACATTCAAATGCCGAAATTAACCGGATTTGAAGTTTTGGAATTGATAGAACACAAACCGGTGGTAATTTTTTCTACGGCTTATGATCAATATGCAATTAAAGCATTCGATGAGAATGCAATTGATTATATACTGAAACCATATTCAAAAGCGCGCTTTATTCAAGCCATTAATAAAGCAATTATAGCAATTGAGGCTCAAACCGGAGAGAACGCTGCTGCAATTGACACTATTAGCAAAATCAGCGAAAACAAACCCGAACCACTACAAAGAATAGCTGTCAAAAGCGGAGCTAAAGTGTTCGTGTTGCCGATTAATCAAATTCAATTCATAGAAGCCGATGGAGATTACGTCAAAGTCCATACGCGAGATTCTGCATTTCTAAAAGAAAAAACTATGCGTTACTTTGAAACAAATTTGCCTAAGGATGAATTCGTGCGAGTGCATCGCTCAAATATAATTAATATCAACGAAATAAGCAAAATTGAGCCTTTCGATAAAGACAGTCATATCGTAATATTAAAATCCGGAGTCAATATTAAGACTTCTTCTAATGGATACAAGGCTTTAAAACAAAGTTTAGGATTATAGAATGTTATATTAACAGATTTTATTTGTAATTCATCGTAATTCTTCTTAATTTTGCATTGCATAAAGGTCGAAGTTCTACATGAATCCAGATATTAGAAATAATGTATAATATTCCTATCCTTGTATTGGCATTGGAAAGAATTTAATGAGCGTACAAAAAAGTATTCTAAATTTACTTATGCTGACGGCTATTGCTATCGGCGTGGTTTGTTTAGTATCTTGTACCAATAATAATAATAACGATAATAATAAAGATATATTAACACTTTCGGAACGTCAATGGCTGATTGCTCATCCGAACTTACGATTGGCTCCCGACCCACTCTTTCCTCCTATAGAATTCTTCGATGGCGATGGAAATTTCAATGGTTTTGCTGCTGAATATTTTGCGGAGATTGAGAAAGTTATAGACTATAAATTCCAAATCGTTCACCTAAAAACTTGGTCGGAATTAATTGAGAAACTAAAGAACAAAGAAATTGACCTGACCAGTGCCGCAGAAAGAAATGCAGAGAGAGAACAATTTGTAGAATTCACCAAATCATGGATAGCTGTCCCTAATGTAATCATTACTAAAGATACTAATAAATATAATTTATCGCTAGAAAGTTTAGACGGTTGGACAGTCGCCGTTACTAAGGGTTACGTATTAGAAAAGGAAATTACAACTAATTATCCTAATATCAAATTAGTTTTAGTTGACGACGATGCCGAAGCATTATCACAAGTTTCTATGGGTAACGTTAGAGCCGCCATCACTAATTTAGCTGTATCATCTTTTGTAATCTCCAAACAAGGAATCACGAATCTCAGAGCTCATGGCTCGCTAAATCGAGATGATAAACTTTGCATAGCAGTCAGGCAAGATTTTAAAATATTAAAATATATTTTGAATAAAGCTATTAATAGTATTCCTGAATCTAGATTCCAAGAGATTAAATCAAAATGGATTAAATTCAGCCCTAGTACCCCTGATCCCGATAATTCATTAATGTGGAAAAGGATTATAATAATAGCCGTGATAATTACAGCTTTATTCCTAATTGTTCTGTTTTTGAATTGGACATTAAATAAAAAAGTTAAATCTAAAACCAGAGAATTAGAATTAGAATTAAACGCCAGAATAAAAGCTGAGTCTCAGATTATTTTGCTTAATAGAGATTTGGAAAACAGAGTCGAAGAACGTACTGCTGAATTAAAATCGCTGTTAGAGCTTTTAGAAAATGAAATTGAAGAAAGAAAGCAAACAGAATTAGTGCTAAAAACCACTCAGGACGAATTAACTATTTCGTTGGAATCAGAAAAAGAATTAAACAATTTAAAGACTAGATTCGTATCCATGGTGTCGCACGAATACCGAACTCCATTAACCGTGATTTTATCGTCTGCTTCTCTATTAGAAATTTACTTCTCTAGCGGCGATAAATCCAATTTTGATAAGCATACTCAGAGAATCCAGCGTTCGGTGAAAACAATGACTGCTCTATTGAATGATGCCCTATTTATAGGCAAAACAGATGCTATCGGATTACAACTAAAATTAGAATCGATAAAATTGAAAGATTTTATAGAAATACTTATCGCCGATGCCAAGAGGAATGATAATACTACCCACTCGATAAATCTAAATTATTTAATTGATGACGAATCCGTCGAAATCGATCCGGATATTCTTACTCATATCTTAATCAATTTGCTTTCGAATGCTCTAAAATATTCTCCCGCAGAATCAGAAGTAACAGTCAACGTTACCCATAATAATCAATCTCTGAATATTGAGGTAATTGACGTTGGAATCGGAATCCCTGCTTCAGAACAAAAGCATCTATTCACTCCTTTCCACAGATTCACTAATGTAAAGAATATTGATGGTACCGGATTGGGTATGGCTATAGTCAAGCGTTGTGCTGATATTCTTAACGCAAGTATTGCCATAGAATCTGAAATCAATAAAGGTACTAAAATCACAATATCAATTCCCTGCCATTAATTATTCAATTCCATTTCCCTACATTAATCTAACAATTATACACATCAAGACCATTGCAAAACTCAGTAACCTTGTCGTTGTCGGTAACGATTTACAAAATGTGTATAATGATTAGCTGAGTTGGGGGAAGTAGGCGAAGTTCATTCAATTACTAACGTTTAACTCCTTTTATGTTGTAAATCAAGGACTTTTTTAAGTCTTCGCAAAAAAGTCCTTGCC
>CAZIIZ010000180.1:0-6141 GCA_964539225.1 uncultured Hyphomicrobiales bacterium
GGCTATTGCTATAGCTTGAGCTGATTCGGGTTCTACTGCTGCTACAGGCTTGCCGGAATCGCCGCCTTCGCGTATATTCATACTTAATGGGATTTCGCCGAGGAATGGCACATCGAATTCAGAAGCGATACGCTTGCCGCCGCCTTCGCCGAAAATATAATATCTCTTCTCAGGCATATCCGGAGGAGTGAAGTAGCTCATGTTCTCGACTATACCGAGTACGTTTACTTTTACTTTATTGAACATCGCAATACTTCTGCGAACGTCCGCCAATGAAATTTCCTGCGGAGTGGTAACGATAACCGCTCCGGTCAATGGCAATTTCTGAGTCATTGTCAATTGAATATCGCCGGTGCCCGGAGGCAAATCGAAGATTAAATAGTCTAATTCGCCCCACTGTACTTGCTCGAATAGCATAGTGAAGAATGAAGCAAGCATCGGTCCTCGCACAATCGCAGCTTCTTCTTTGTTCATAGCGAAACCCATGGATACTACTTTCACACCGTAGTTCTCTAAAGGCAATGCCAAGGTTCTGCCGTCCTCGAATACTTCCGCTTCCATATTCTGACCTTCGAGTCCGAACATAATCGGTTGGCTCGGTCCGTAAACGTCGGCATCTAATATACCTACGCTTGCTCCAGAGCGAGCTAAAGATATAGCTAGGTTGGTAGCGAAAGTTGACTTGCCTACTCCGCCTTTGCCGGAAGCCACAGCTATTAGATTCTTCACACCCGGTAATTGTTTTTTATTGCGAGCGGGCATCGATTTCTCTAATATCTCGATGTTTACCTTATAGTTCGGGAATTCTTTTTTTATTTTCGATTCGATTTCAGTGCCGGTAGAGCATTTGATTGATTCCATAGGCGGATTCAATTCTAATTGCACATTTACGATGTCGCCGTCCACTGTAATATTTTTAATTACGTTCAATTCGCCGAGAGTTTTGTCCAAATCTTTGTCTTTCACTCCGCCGATTATTGTTATCATTCTATCTTGCATTATTATAAACCATTTATTATTATAAATTATAAAATACGAACTCGCAAGACGTTTTTACAATTATAGTATTTTTTTTATATTGAAAATAATTAGAATACCAATTTATCATTTGGCATAGATATTGATAATTACTTGCTATAAAATAATAAATAATAAAATTAAAAATATAATGGAAAATCTTATATGTCTGAAGAACGAGAAACAATGATAATTGGTATAGATGGAGGCGGTACTCGTACTCGCGGAGTGCTTTTCAAAAATGGCGAAGTAATTGCTAAATCTTTCGCCGGCACTACAAGAGTTGGTACAGTGGGCGTTGGCGAGTCCTGCGAACGCTTGTTGAACGTAATCCAAGATTTATGCGTACAGTCTCAAATTGATTCTGTAGAGCTTGATGCTGTAGTGATTGGCTTAGCCGGAGTATGGCTCGAAGAGGAAAAGAAGCGTTCTTCGCATCTGATGAAAACATTGGCTCGAGGGCAAAAAATCACTTTGAACGATCTAAAAGTGATTTCTGATGCTGAATTAGCATTGGAAGGAGCTTTTGATGGTGACTTCGGTATAGTATTGATAGTAGGCACAGGTTCGATTGGTATCGGCAAAGCCGGTAAAGGTGAATTTGCTCGCTGTGGTGGCTGGGGAATTGAATTAGACGACGAGGGTAGTGGGGCTTGGATAGGCAAGGAAGGCTTAACTGCGATTGTACGTTCTATAGACGGAAGAGGAAATAAAACATCGCTTACCAAACTTTTCGCTGATAGTTTTACTAATATTGATTTGGATAATCCTCGCTCAATAGTAAAGGCTTATTCAGAAAGCAGTTTCCAATACCACATGCTTACTCCATTAGTTATGCAATGTGCCGAAGCTGGCGATAACGTATGCTTGGAAATCATTCAGCGTGCTTCGTATCACTTAATGGAGTTGCTCGAAGCATTGTTGAAACAATATAAAAACAAAGAAGTTCCGGTCGCATTAATGGGCGGAATTATCGAGAACCACACACTGTTGGCTAAAATGTTGTTCGATAGGGTGGATGCTCATAAAATATTGAAAAGAGTAGAGCCGAAAGGTACTGCTTTGGACGGAGCATTGAAATTAGGAATGCTGATGGTCGATGAAGGCTATGATGTGTAGTGCATGAAATAGCTTGAGGATATTCGAAAAGTATAATAACTCAAATATAGTCATACTGAGGTGAAAATGAAAACGAAGTTTTCTTTGAGACCTCAGAATGACTATATTTTAAAACAGCTATTTATTAAAGAGATTAGTCGTTATCCGGAGCGGTAGTGTCGAATTGAACTGATACCGGGCAGTGGTCGCTCAATTGTTTAAGTTGGTCTTTGGTATATGCCTGAGTAACGTCTAAAATCATTAAACTTTCTAAAATACATCTTTTAAGAGCTGATTTTGAAACTAATATATTATCAATAGTGTAGCTATCGGAGTATTTACCGCAACTTTTCAAATCTTTAGTTATGAAGTCTAAATTTGGATCAGCGTTTAGAATACCGAGCGAACCGTTCTTCTCGCGTTTTGGAGCATCGTTGTAATCGCCTAATATAATATAATCCTGTTCTTTGCCGACTTTTGTTTTCTCGTCCACCCATTGTTTGATAGCTTTAGCTTGCAATAATCTTGTTTCTACTGATGCTACTCGCTTTTCTTCGGTGTCGTCGTATCGAGATGTAGATTTCAAGTGTACTATCATCATAGAGAAATCGAAATTGCCGGCTTTTACGTACAATTCTAATCCAGGACGATTGCGTTTGGGGTCGATTGCAATAGGGTCATAATTCCCAATTACGTCAACACTCAAATTCGATTTGTATAATACTCCTATATTTTGAGCACCAGATGGTTTGGCTACGTAGCAATTGAAATCCGGTAAATATTTAGCAACTCTGCCGAGAGCAACTTGATTCTCAATTTCTTGGCAAGCCACTATGTCCGCCCCGGTATTTTTGATAACATCTGCGATGCGTTTATAATCGCCTTCGCTTCTAGCCTTTTGGTCATTATTGCCGTCGCCTAGCCATTCCATGTTGAAAGTAGCGATAGTAATTGAATTAGTATTATGAATGGGAACTTTGTTGGAACACGAAATTAGCATTACAAAAGCAAAGATGTAGCTAAAACATATTTTTTTCATACTATTCTCAGTAATAAATAAATAAATATACAATTAATTCGTTTATGCGTCGGTCTGTTTAGGTATCTTTTATGATAAAGAATTATTGAGAAAATTACAAACAGATAAAATGATTATTTAAAAATAAAACCAAATGACCGTTTCGGAGCGTAAAAATACAAAAAAAAAAGAAAAAATTGCAAATAAAATAAAAGTTACATAATTTTTTTATTATTTTTAAAAAAAATGTGTTATATTTACTTTTTGAAGAAAGTTTATCAAATTATTTGTATTGTATATATTGTTTTTTTATTATTTTTGTAAATAGTATTTTTAGAAATAATATTTTCGTCGTTATATGTTAAAGTCGCAAGTAAATTATTTTGTAAATAAATAGATTTTTTAAAATTTAATGAGGTTTATTATATGAAGAGATTCTTAACACTTCTGAAGCTTGTACCTATTTTGGTACTGCTTTCGGTAGTTTCGGCTTTCGCCGCTTCTCGAGCAGTGAAGAATTATGTTATCACTGAATCAACCGTTACGCCTTATCCGGCTGTGACGGGTGTTGATGTGTTTGGTGGGCAGGCTTCGAATTTATATTCGACTCAGGAAATCGGTTTCACCTTTAATTTTGATAACGCCAGCACCAGTTATACACAATTCGCAGTGCATCCTGGCGGAATAATGCAGTTCCTTAATCCTACCAATCCGGTAGTGAGTGCGTATCCTACTGCCGATAATCCAAACGCTAAGACAATTGCTCCTTTAGCCGGAGTTTCTGCTACAGCGATTCAAAGTAGTGTTTCTGTTATTACATTAGGCGAAGCTCCGTCAAGAATATGCGTTATTTCTTGGACTGAAATGCAATCAACTGCAGTTGATGCTGATCCTGTGAATGCCGAAATGCAAGTGAGACTTTTCGAGACAAGTAACAAAATTGAAATCATATATGGTCCGAATGTTACTGCGTTACCTGCTGATGTATTGCCAGCCGGTATATTTCTCTCAAGTACTCCTACAAATTTTACCAATTTGAAACCAACCGGTGTTACCGGATTTACAAATTACATTTCAACTGCAAACAGTGGAAATGTAAGATTGATAACTGCTGCTGATGCAAATTTAGCATTTTTAACTAATGGTAAGAAATATACTTTTACTCGTGAATTAGTTGTAAAAAATATATATCCTGCCCAAGCATTGTATAATCAATCTAATACTAACTCAGATGCTAGCTCAAGACCAAGTATCACACTTTCGGGTATTGATGCTGATACAAGTACTGTAGTATCGTATCAAATTGATGGACCTATTGGTCATCCAACATTACCTTCTACTACTGTTTATACAGCTGTAAAAGAAGTTGCTAATCCTCTAGTAAATATTCCTGTTAGCACTGATACTTTGACTGAACAAAATCAATTGATGAACTTCTTAGTTGCTACTGGTGTTGCTGCGAAAGCAAACGGACAATTTGATTTTACCGCAGTTCCTGTTGGTACTTATCGAATTACAGTTAAAACTCAAGAATTAAATGCACTTCAGGTTCCTTATACTAGTACATTCCGTGTAGCTTTAGGCGTAGATATTGAAGCTACTGCAATGGTTAATCCATTACTAAATACTAAACACAAATTGTCTGCTAACGGAGTTCCTGTAACTCTAAAAGTAACAAATGTTGGTTGCACATTAATTCAATCATTTGCTGGGAATGTAAAAATATATAAAGGTACTAGTACTACTCCAATATATAATGAAACCAAAATATTTGATGAAAATGGATTCGTGAATGGCGAAACTCGTGATGAGTATTTTCCTGCATTTGTAGCTACTACAATCGGTGATTACAGATTAGAATCTTCTGTTACATTAGTGGGTGATTTAAACACTGATAATAATATGTTCCCTCGCACTGATGCTCCTGCACATAACTTCATTGTTTCTTATGAATTAGATTTACGTGCAATTGCTATCCAATCACCTGTTGATACAGTTGAATTGGGAAGACCATTGAAACCAGTAGCTTTAGCAAGAAACTTCGGTATCAATGATTTGGCTCGTCCAATTCCTTCTACATTGACTGTTAAAAGATTAGCAGATAATGTAGTGGTTAAAACATTGACTAAAAATATTGAATCTGTACCATCAGAACCAGTTGCTAACGCAACTCAAATCGAATTTGATGACAACATCATATTAAATGATGCTGGTTTGTATTCAATTGAATTCAATATGACAACTAGTCTTGATGGCGACCAAACCAATAATAAGTTTATTGATACTATTTATGTAAAAAAAGGTTTAGATACAACTTATACAATCGGTGCTGCTGCTAGCAACGATTACCAAACTATTGAAGCTGCAGTAGCTGCTTTATATAAAAGAGGTATCAGCAAATCAGTAGTTTTCGAACTTACTGATGCTTCATATACAGTAAATAGCATTAATCCAACTTCTCCGGCTTTAGATTTATCTTCTGCTATCGTTGGTAATAACGCAACAAATACAATTACATTCAGACCTAAATCAGGAATTAATTCTACAATTAACTTAGTTTCCGTAAACTGTATCGGAGTATTGTTAGGTCAGAATACATATCCTATTAACGCTTTAGCTCCAGTTCGTTCAGTATTTAATAGCAGAATTAAACAATTCGCTAATGCTGCCGGTTACATCATTTTTGATGGTGGTGCTGACAAACATTTGAACTTCGTTTTGAAATCTTCAAGCAACTTTAGAGCTGGTTTCTATTTAGCTCAAGGTGCATCAAATAATACAATCAAAAATTGCGTTATTACTGATTTCTCTACTAATCCAGCTGATATGAACAAAATACCAGGTACTAAGTACAATGCAAGTGCTTCTAAATTTGAATTCGAATCAGATTTAAGCTACTCTACAGGTATCTTATTGAGAAGTGTTTCTCCTTACGATGCTAAAACTTTTGTAGCTTCTAACCCTTCTGTTACTCGTTTGAATCCTTATGGTATTGACACTTTAGTAAA
>CAZIIZ010000181.1:0-6097 GCA_964539225.1 uncultured Hyphomicrobiales bacterium
GTAGAAAGATTGGGCGCAATTGGGAATTCAAAATACGTAAAAATTAGAAAAATTTGGGATTGATTCTGAATATTGAATAATACATCCGAAAAAAAATGAAATATATTTTGAAACTTTTTGCTAAATTGCTACACTTATCTTGTGTAAATAGATTTTGAAATTTTGAGAACTTATGCAAAAAAAAGAAATAGATACGCAATTCCTTGAGCTGTTCGAGAAGTATCGACGCGACCTTTCAAATTTCTCTATGGCATTGACTCGCGATAGAGAGAAAGCGAAAGATTTAGTGGCGGATACTATTCTATTGGCTTATGAAAGTTTTCATAAAGTGCAAAAGCCGGAAAGCTTCAAAAGTTATTTGTTTACTATAGCCAGCCGAGTGCATAAGCGGAAAATTTGGCGGCAGAGAATATTTGGAATATTTTCCGATGAATATGCGAATAATATTCCAGATAAATCAGTGAATTTAGAGAGAAATATTGAAAATCAATTACTATACTCAGCGATAGCCAAATTGCCTCCAAAGCAGGCGGAAGCCTTAGTATTGTTCGATATTAACGGATTATCGCTGAATGAAGTATTAGAAGTGCAGGGCGGAACTTTGTCGGGAGTAAAAACTCGTTTGAAGCGAGCCAGAGAGAAATTGGCTGAAATATTGAAAAATGATATAGATTATTATAAAGCTGATGAAGCTCTTGAATATAAAAGTGAGATGCTTGAAGTAAGGTGAAATCTTACTCATCCGATGACTGCCTGTCATCGGATGAGTGAAAAGACTTAAAAAGTAAAAAAACATAAGGAAATAAATATGCAGAAGAATGATACACATATACAGAATCTAATTAACAAGGCTAAACAAGAAGAGCCTGTCGTTCCAAAGGAGTTTGCGCGCACCTTATTGGAAAAACAAGCCCTTCGAGCCTCTGCTATGTCTCACATAAACAAAGGTACAAAAATGCTTAACACAATTTCAATAGCCTCAATGGCTGTCGCCACCGTTATGTTGATGAATATAATCACTACATCGAACATCAACAAAAACGAAGTAAGTAAAATTAAGGAACAAAATCCGAAAGAACAAATAATAGTTCAAAAAAATGATGTAGCCCAAGCAAATAATGTAAAATCAGATGAAGTAAATGTAGAATCCGTTTCTATCCAATCTGACGATAACTCTGATAATTGTCATATTACTACATATCAGATAATGTCCGGCAATAAAATTGCTCCAACAAAGCAAGCTATTGCTGATAAGCAAACTACTCCAATAAAGCAAGTGCCAACTGAAAATAATACAATTTCAACATCGAATCAAAGCAATACAGAGCAAGTATCTCAAAACAGCAACAATCCTATAGACATCGCCGGAATTAATCCGATTCGATTAACTAAAGAAGAAATTGCTAAACTCGGATTCACAATCGAAAAGGGCGGAAGTCTAAGCTATTACAATTGCGATGGAATCGATAATAAACACATAATCAAATATTCCATATTATATCCTTGGGGGTTTGAGTATTCTGATGAATCCCAAAATTCAATTGTTAATCAAAATTTGATTAACCCGAAATTCCGATTAATTTCTAATCAAAATGGCGAAAAAAGAGTAAGCGTATTTACTGAAAACTTAGGTGATAATAATAATGGAGAGGCATTAGGAAAATTTTCTCGTACTGTGCAGTATAACGATAAAAACAAGGAAGAACTAAGCATTTACAAATTTAATTTCGACAATTTACCTTCGGCTAAAATTAATACTTTATGTTTAGCCGATTCAAATTTAAAGCATTATACCTCTTCAAACATTGGAATTACTTTGCAACCAAACGAACAAAATAATCAAGGGTTCGATATTATAATGGATACATCAAATAATTTAATGTCAACCAATATCTCCCAAAAAGTTTATATTAAATCTTTTAGTAATAATGAGTTAGGCTTAGATACTAATAATATAAAACTATTGTTCGAGAAGCTTGAATTAAACAATGATTTGATTCATTTAGATACTACTACTAATATTGATATTAAATTGAACCAATTGCAATTGAATGAAGGCAGTATTCAGATTGATACAGTGTCAAATATTGATTTTACTTTCAAGCAATTTGAATTAAATAACGACATCAATCTCAATGAGCTACTTCCAATTGAAGTGGAAATGATAGATGATAACGGCGAAGCATTGATTGCTAACGGTAAATTGCAGACATTGATAATTTGGTTCGAGCCGACTTTGGAGTTTATCGAGAAATTGCCTGAGCAAATCAAACGCAAATTGTCGCCCGAACTCGAAGCAATGCCTAATGATTACGAAACTTGTCCAACGCCTCCAGTTACCGGCGGACAGCCTCACTTCGACGTGTGGAGAGCTTGCAGCGGTGCGGTTGAGAACTTGAAAACATACCCAACTCCTGTAGAAGATGTATTACATTTCAAATATACTTTAGCCGAAGATAGACAGATTTCAATGTACGTATGCAATTTGAACGGCGAAGTAATTGCGAATCCGATTAAGTATGAAAATTATCGCAAAGGCTGCGTGGAAGACCAAATCAACGTCGGCTATTTGAATTCGGGAATGTATTTGCTTGTGATTAGTTCCGATGCTGGTGAAAAAGCTGTACAGAGATTTTTAGTGAAATAGGATATTTATAAAAAAGTAAAGGCTTGTCTAATTAATATCAGACAAGCCTTTGGCTATAGATGTCGAGAGGTTTATTCCTTTATTTTTGCTTTCTTTCTCTCGAAAAATTTATTAGTAGGAATACCATAAATAAATCCCATAAAAGCTCCATAAAGCGTGGAATTAATCCACGAAGACGAAATCGGGCAGCCGTTCGAGCAGCCTACAAAGTAGTACCAGGCATAGCCTAATCCTGCTCCGATGGTACTGTAAATACCCATTTTCCAATGTGTTTTCATGGCTTAGTTCTGCTTTTCTATACTAAAAATGTCGCTGATAGCCTGCTGGAAACTTTCCTTTGGCAAAGCTCCAACGCTCATTTTAGGTTGATCGTCCATCGGCACGAATAATACTGCCGGAATGCTTCTGATACCGAACATAGCTGCGAGTTCTTGTTGCTCTTCGGTATTTATTTTATAAACATCTACTTTGCCGTTGTAATCTTTAGAAATATCGTCCAAAATCGGAGCCACCATGCGGCAAGGTGCACACCAATCAGCATAAAAATCTATAATGCATGGACGTTCGCCTTTGAATTTCCATTCTTTTTCTATTTCGTAATCGAATACTTTTTCGGCGAATGTGTGTTTGTTTAAATTTTCCATTGTTATTTTCTCCAAATTATTATGATAAATTATCTTCGTCAATATAAACGAACATATAAAAACAATATTGCTATGTAGTAATATAAAATTGTAAAATAAATTGTAAATTTTGTGTTAAGAAGTAGATTTGTTTTGAACATAGTCAGTATAATGATTAGATTTGCGAACTTAGAGTTTAGATTTGGTAAGTAATTAGTTAATATTGGTAATAATAAGTATAAAAAGGGGATTTTATGAGAAAAGTGATTACGCTATCGTCAGTATTAGTTTTATTCTTAACATGTTCTGTATTTGCTGAAGATGCAAAAGTAGAATATTTGCCTAAGATTACTATGCTTTTGCGGACTAAGGCAGAGCAAAATTTGAATACGAATGTGATAGACTTTATGGTTCGTAATGCACGCTTTGGATTAAAGGGAAATATTACTAAAGAATTGGCTTATAAAATTGAAATAGATTGGCAGGACAAAGAAGAAATTGATATGCAAGATGCCAAAATTATTTATACACCGATTAAAGATTTGGAATTTACACTGGGGCAATTCAAATCTCCATTTGCCAATGATTATCAACGCAATCCAGCGGATTATTCATTTATTAATCGCAACTTTATTACAAAAAGATTGTGCAAGAATATGCGAGATGTTGGGGCTATGGTTGCATATAAATTGCCTTTTGAATTTATGCCTATTAAATTAGAAATCGGGATGTTCAATGGCAATTCGAATAATCACTACGAGCAAGATAATAAGAAATCCGGTGCGGCTAAAATTCAAATATCGCCATTTGCTAAATCCAACTTATCATTTTCTACTTATCAAGGGCAAGTAACATTAGACAAAGAAAAGCAAACTACAGTAATTGCTGAAATGTATGACCTATCTTATTCGCACCAGATTGGAAATTTCTTCTTTGATTTGGAATTAGCTCAGAAAAAATATGATGATTCACTTGATACTAAGTATGAAGGATTTTTTACTACTATCGCTTATGATTTTAAATTAGAAAATTCATCGATATTAAAAATTACCCCAGCTATACGCTATGAAATGTATAATAAATTGCCTGATGCTACTAAGGAATCACCTCGCAGAATTTCAGCCGGCGTTACGTTTCATCTAAAGGAAAACAATAATTCGTTTTTTCGCTTAGATTACGAAAAATATGATTATAAATCAGGAGTAAAATCCGGTGAAGATGTTATTTCATTAGAATATGTCGTAAGGATATAAATCCAATTTATTTCTAAATAGAAAACATATTAAGACTGCCGATACACCGACGGTCTTTTTTGTTAATAATCTGTTTGGATATGATTAGAAAATATATTAAATTGCGATAGTGCTTTATTTTTAGATTAAATATAAGTAGTATTGTATTCAGATAAATTGGGATATGATAAAATTTTTGAACTGATTATCTGGGAAAGTAATGAAAAAGTTTAATTCAATCTCGTCTAAATTAGTAATAAGTATCGGTTCAATGGTTATAATAGCTATAATTGTGAATTTGAGCATTTCGATTTATGCCGGAAAAAATATTATCAAAAAGATGACAGATGAGCAATTAACGTCAACTACCGTAAGTATCGGTACGCTTTTGCAATCTTCTATTGATTTGTCAATTAAAAATTATTTACGTGGTATAGCAGAAAAAAATGCCGAGATATTAGATCATTTTCATAAAAAAGAATTAGCCGGAGAATTAAGCCATTCTGAGCTTGTTTCGAAAGTTTCCGAAATAATGCTTAGTCAAAAAATAGGGAAGACCGGATATAATTATATTATCGATTCAGATGGATTTCTGCGAATTCACCCCAAGACAAAATTGATTGGAGCGGATATGAATTCGTCTAATGTCGGCAAAAAGCAAAAAGTCCAATTGAATGGTTATTTGGAATATATGTTTAAGAATCCCAATGAATTGGTCGAACGCAGTAAAGCACTTTATATGGTTTATTATGAACCTTTGAAATTCATAGTTACGGCTTCGTCGTATAAATCAGAATTTTACAATTTATTAGATATAAATGAATTGAGCAATAAAGTATTAGCTGTCAAAATTGGCGAAACCGGCTATCCATTTGTAATCGATACGAATGGTAATGCTATAATTCATCCGAAATTAGCCGGTAAAAACTTTATTAATTTAAAAGATAATGACGGCAAACCGTTCGTCAAAGAGATAATTTCGAAAAAGAATGGTCATATAAATTATGAATGGAATGATACTAAAACAAATTCTATCCGAAATAAATTTGCTTACTTTCAGTATATTCCAGAAATGGGTTGGATAGTAGTGGCTTCTTCATATACCGAAGAATTCGAAGGACCGCTTAATTCACTAGCCAATAGTTTGATGATAGTCGGTTTATTGATAGTCGTGTTGATAATGATTTCATTATACTACATTTCTAAAAGAATTGGCAATCCTATCAAACAATTAGCTGAGTTTTCTAAATCAATTTCAGTCGGAAATCTTTCCGATTCTATCCAAATTAATCGTAACGATGAAATTGGCATACTTGCGGACTCTATGGAAACGATGAGAACCACGATATTAGCGATTGTTGGCAATATTAAATCTCTGTCTAATGAAGCAATTGATGGACATTTGAGCTTTCGAGCTGATGCTACGTTATATTCTGGGGATTTCAAGGAGTTAATTAGTGGATTAAATAGTACAATTGATGCTATTGTCAAGCCACTAATGGTTACTGCCGAACAAATTGAAAGTATTAGTAGAGGAGCAATTCCAAAGAAAAACATTGTGCCTATGAAGGGCGATTTTGATATAATTCGTAATA
>CAZIIZ010000182.1:0-6095 GCA_964539225.1 uncultured Hyphomicrobiales bacterium
CAATAGCACGAGATAGATGGCGTACGTTCAAATGCGAGGAACGACTTCGTATGGTCAATATTGGAGGCACTGCCGTTGGAACTGGGTTAGCGGCTCCGAGAAAGTACATTTTCTCTGTAATTGAAAAGTTAAGAGCCATGACAGGATTAGGGCTTTCCCGTTCTGAAAATGTAATGGACGGTACTTCAAATTTAGATAGTATTGTTGAGTCTATGGGAATGCTCGTAGCCAATGCCGTAAATCTACAGAAAACAGCTTTAGATCTGCGTTTTATGCACTATCAAAATGAAATTGAATTGCAAGGAGTACAAGCTGGTTCTTCGATAATGCCCGGCAAAATTAATCCTGTGATTATCGAAGCCACGGTCTCGGTTGCATTGAAAATAAAATCAAATTCTGTCTTAATCAATGAAGCATGCTCGCTCGGTACTTTGCAAATCAATGAGTATTTCCCGATTATTGCATTCACAATATTAGAATCTTTGGATCTGATGATTAATATTAACAAAATTTTCGCTCGGCATATTCGAGCAATTAAAGCAAATCCAGAGGTTTGCAGTAAACATTTTGAAGAAAATATTATATTAATTACTGCTTTCTTGCCTTACATTGGATACGAAAAAGCCGAAGAACTACTTAATGAGTATAAAAAAGATTTTCCTCAGACTAATGTTCGAAAATATCTCGAAGATAAATTAGGCGAGAAATTAACAAACCGAGTATTATCATCAGGTAATCTAATGAGTCTCGGTCATAAATAAGTGTAACAATACTTATATGCTATTGTGTTAGTCTAACATTATTAACAGTCTGTTGATAATGTATCATTATGGAAACTGGTCATTCTGAGGTTTCAAAGGGAACTTCGTTTTCACTAAAGAAAATGACACTCAGAATTGAGTAAGTAAAGTCTATAGGAGCTTTGTAGAGAAAATTCATGAAATCATTCTTATGATTCAGCGTAGCTAATTTTCTCTACATTACCTTCATTCTACTTTGTAAACTTTATTGAAGCATGTCATTAGGAGCGTAGCGAAGAATCCAATACGGTCGTAACTCCATACAAGGCAATGGATTCTTCACTTCGTTCAGAATGACCAGTTTCTCAAATGATACATTTTCAACAGAATGTTAGTGCAAGAAATTCAAAAATCTTGCACCAAGGATAATTTCAATAGCTTACTTCTTGTTAATTATCAAACGGTCAATCGAGAACGCTCCGCTACCTTTTATCATAAGCGACAGAGCCAAACCGATTGCTAATAGATGATACTCGAATCCTTCGCCGGCTTGCTTACCGAACCAATTCATAAAGAATCCGTTATCGAAGTGAATGAATATGGCTCCAAACATAACGCAAAAGATACCAAAAGCCATAAACCGACCGACTAAGCCCAAAATTAAAGCTAAAGAACCTAATGATTCTGCCATAATTATTAGAAAGGCAAATATCCAAGGCATACCCATTCCTGTAAAATATCCCATTGTAGCCTCGAAGCCATTGCCCCCGAAAGCACCAATCAATTTTTGCATTCCGTGTGGGAGCATTACAAATCCTAAAAATAATCTGGCAAACATTGCTCCGAAGTCTTTTTCAGTTGTCATTAGTTTATTAAATATGCTTTTCATTTGCTTATACCTTTGTAATAATATTAATCAATGTGTTGTTTGACTAAATAACGAATTAGTACTGGCTAATATTGTTGGATGTTTGAAAATAATATTATTGCCGATATTTTTTTCTTGAATAATGCAGTATTTATTATTATCTTTGTCTATTGGTTAAATTTATAACTTCAAGCGATGAAAAGCAATCTAAATCAGTTACTAAATTAAAATTTATGAAAGATTAAATAAGGGAATTATGGAAATATTTGAACAAATTGTGCAAAATATTGCAGATTTTATTTGGGGCGTACCACTTATCGTTTTGCTGTTCGGCACGCATATCTATTTAACATTCAAACTAAAGTTTATTCAACGATTTATTTTTAAGGCGATAAAAATATCTTTTACTAAGGACGTTGGAAGCAAAGGCGATGTTTCTCAATTTGGAGCTTTAACAGTAGCTTTGGCGGCTACTATTGGCACTGGAAATATTGTGGGAGTTTCAACTGCTATCGCTACCGGAGGTCCGGGAGCAGTGTTTTGGATGTGGATTACCGGAGTACTCGGTATAGCTACTAAATATGCCGAAGGTATATTAGCAATTAAATACAGAGTTAGAAATGCAGACGGTTCATATTCCGGTGGTCCGATGTACGCTTTGGAAAAAGGTCTGAATAAAAAATACTTAGGCATATTATTCGCTATATTTACCGTAATAGCTTCCTTCGGTATTGGGAATGCCGTACAAGCGAATTCAATATCGCATTTGGTAGCGGATAGTTATAATATACCAATGTGGCAAACTGGAATTATCCTTACTATATTAACCGGGTTTGTGATACTCGGAGGAATTCAATCTATAGTAAAAGTATGTACAGTACTTGTACCATTTATGGCAATATTTTATGTGCTTGGATGCCTTTATATTCTTGGGGTAAACTATTTGCAGATTCCTAATACAATTAAGCTCATTTTGGATTCTGCATTTACCGGACAAGCCGCTGTCGGTGGATTTTTAGGTGCAGGAATTCATCAAGCTATGCGTATGGGTATTTCTCGTGGTTTGTTCTCGAATGAATCTGGATTGGGTAGTGCTCCGATAGTGGCGGCAGCAGCTCAAACTCGCAATGCTGTACGCCAAGCATTAGTATCTTCAACCGGGACATTTTGGGATACTGTTGTAGTTTGTGCTATGACCGGTTTGGTAGTCGTAAATTCAGGATGTTGGACTACTGGAGTCGGAGGAGCAAAACTTACTCATTCCGCATTTGCTCAAATACCATATATTGGTTCATTGATTTTGAACATTGGACTACTAACGTTTGTATTCTCGACTATTATTGGGTGGTCGTATTATGGCGAAAAGGCTTTAGAATATCTTGTCGGTACTAAATGGGTTTTGCCTTATCGCTATCTTTGGGTGATTACGGTGATGATTGGTTCGGTAATGTCTCTAAATATAGTTTGGAATATGGCTGACATCGCCAATGCACTGATGGCTATTCCGAATTTAATAGCATTAATCCTATTGTCGAAAATTGTAGTCCGCGAAACAGAAAAGTACTTATGGAGCGGGAGAATCAATGAAACTGATTCAGACTTGAATGTCTAAGAATCTTTGCATTAGTAAATGAATGCAACTCCTACGAAGTTTTGAGTATATGACTAAATAAATACTTTATTACTAACGATTATTGGTTACCCTATACTGGATAAATTAATATCCTAATTCTGTTTGAAATTAGTAACTAAATTTGTTTTAATCATATCCTATATTCCGTTGGAGTTGAAGTAAGCAGTATTTAAAAGACAAATGCTTGTCGATTTTCATTCCGTTTCTATTGACACAGTAGTTCGTCGGAACGTTCACAAAGCTAGTTAAAGATTGTGTTTTTTTAGGAGCGTACCGAAACATACAAAATTTCGGATGTTTACAAGAATTTGGATTAGCTACGCTGAATCTGAAGACAGATTTCCTGTATCCACTCGAAGATTTATTCCAAAAGAATGACTACCTTGATAGATGTGTATAATGGTTAGCCTACTCCGGAGGAGTTGCACTATTTTTAATTATTAAAAGAGATATAGATGTAAGTATCATAATTAGGAATAATCTATATCTTTTGGAAATCATATTAAGTAAAATTGGAAAAGTGAGGGATTAATATAGTGTGAAGATACTATTAATATGATGATTTTGTGTCGTATTTTTGAATATCTTTTATATTTTTGCTTACAATTAATTGCAAATTCAGTTATTGAGTCGCATTTTATAAATATATAAAAAACAATATGATATAATGGGGATTTTGCAAATATCCAAACTGTTACATTATTTTAAAACTGCATCTAAGTATATTAAAAATTAAGAGATTATCTCGGAAAAGAGTTGAAAGAAATAAGTAATATTAAAATATCAGTAAATTCAAAACATGGTTATTCACTTTACTTTAACTTGTTGTTAATTTATAAAATACGGTAATGAAAAGAATCACAATCATAGTATTATTACTATTAAGAACCTATATTTTTTCAAAAGCTCAAAATACCGATCGCAATACGATTGGTATGACTGTGGGAATTACTGACCGTCATTTATTAGACGAACATGCTTCTGCTTTGATATATAGCGGTATGGGGTTTGTTCCGTCACTACAGTATTCTCATAACTCAGAAGTTGGAAGGCATGTTTTGGAAGCAACTTTTTTTTACAATCAGTTGAATTCTGCCCAAGATAATTTTATTGCTACTAATTATAGTGGGCGTCTCAGATATTCATATTCTCATTTGCTAAATTTTATAACATCAAATTCGAAGTTTAAATTATTTTGTGGTGGATCGGTTTGCACGTTTTTCAATAAAACAAATTACGATTATCGATTTTATGCAATTTCATGGGCAAGGGCTATCTCGTCGTGGTACTGGAGGCATTCGCTCGATTTGACGACCCGATTAGAATATTCCCATTCACCAAAAAATATTTTTTCGATTGATTTAAATATACCAATTCTTAGTAATGTATCTCGTCCCCAATATTCGCCTAGTGCCGATTATAACTATATTACAAATACTTGGGACGTGAAGATATTCGGTAAAACAGTTTTGTTTCCGGATAACCTTGCTTTCGACCTAAATTTTAATTATCAAAGACTAATATACAATAATTTAAAATTTAAGTTGAATTATGAATTAGAATATGCACGTTACAATAGTCCAAAACTCATGAAAATGTATATGAGCAACTTGTCTGTAGGTTTTTGTTATAACATTTAAAAATTAAAATGATGAACTTTAAAATAGTGATTCTCTTTCTGGTTGCAATTGTTTTTGTTGGTTGTGAAGAAGTATTAATTGGTAATATACCCGAAAATACAGCCCGAAATAATTTTGATATTCTTTGTAAAACTTTTGATGAAAACTATGCACAGTTTGAAGTGAAATGTATCAACTGGGACTCGCTTTACAATGTTTATAGTGTAAAGATTAACGACAAAACATCTGATGATGAGTTGTGGAATATTATGTCCGACTTGATTCTGCATCTGAATGACGGTCATGTAAACATCTATAATCGGGATTTTTCGAAAACGTTAAGCGGAAGTAATATTATTCGCACGCGTAAGCCAGATGATTTCAGTATTGATTTGGTGAAATCCAAATACTTGCAAAACCCTAGAGTAGCTGGCACCGGCTTTATAGCTTATGGCTATTTTAAAAATACTAATATTGGTTATATTCACATTGCTACATTTGTAGCGGCAAATTCGAATAATGTATCCGACTGGGCTTACGATATCGATATTGCAATGAATGAGCTAAACAATAGTGAAGCCTTGATGATAGATGTCCGAAATAATAGTGGCGGGCTTATCGTTAACGAAAATATTATTGCTTCAGCTTTTATTAATCAGACAATTACTTATTTATATTCGAGGCGTAAAACAGGACCTAAGCATAACGATTTAAGCAATTTAATTTCTATTACAGTAAATCCTAGAAATGGAGTAACTCCTTATACAAAGCCAATGGTTTTACTGACCAACAAGTTTACAGCAAGTGGAGGAGAATATATAACGCAGATATTTAAAAATCTTACCAATTGTACACAAATAGGTGATACTACTTTTGGAGCTTTTGGCGAAATTACCAACGTTGCTCAACTTCCGAATGGGTGGACGTTCCGTTATCCATGCACATTAACTACTACTCTAAATGGTAAATGCCTCGAAGGTATTGGAATATTACCAGAAATATTGATAGAAAATACTAAAAATGACATAGATGCAGGGTACGATAAGGTAATAGAATATGCTACAGAATATCTATTGATGAAAATCAGCAAGTAAACCATATCCGATTAAGTTAATTTGACTTCCAGGAATATAATGATTAATCGACAGATTTACATATTTAACAAAATTTTTAAAGCATTTATAGTAAATAATTAAAATAAATCAATTTTCCATTAGGAGCGTATCGAAGAAATC
>CAZIIZ010000183.1:0-6078 GCA_964539225.1 uncultured Hyphomicrobiales bacterium
ATTTGCTCGCATTAGACGATGGGATACTTGCCGGCACAAGCGATGGTTTACTCAGTAAATATTCCTTCGATGGTAAATTGAAATGGAGTAAAAACTTTCCGACCGGAATCAACAAAACTCTAACAGCCCACGGCAATAATCCAATCATTACAATTAGTTCTGCTGAAGAAAATGATTCTTTAGCTATGCTTAATTCTGACGGTTCAATTAAATGGAAAGTTCCCGCCGGAATTCGCTTAGTAAAATATCCTATAGCAAGCGAAAATGCTATTTACTGCACAGGCATTAAATATATAGGCGAAGATATATTGTCGCAAGTGTTAGCTTTCGATATGTCGGGCAAACTAAAATGGACTAAAGAATTGAATTTCGTGCCGAGATATATTTCGGTTTCCAAAGATGATGAACTATATGCAAATGTATTCCAACCCGGCATCGGCGAACAAATCTCAGCAATCATAAAATTGGATAAAAATGGGAAGTTAGTGTGGAAGAAATTCTTTAACTTTACTATCCCGACTCCAATATTAATTTCTAAGAATTCTCTTGCGTTTTTGGGCGTTACTCATAATACAATTGGTTTGTATTACGTAGATAGAGAAAAAGGAGCAATTAACAATATACAATCTTTTAGCAACGAAGCTCCAATTATTCATAGTCCGACTGTTCGACCAAACGGAGCAATATCATTCGCTTACTATCAGAAAATCGGATTTTTAAGGGTAGATGAACCTTGGATAAATAAAGTAATGCCTTGGTAAGCTACTCCTGTTTAATATATTATTAACGTTTATAATTAGGTATAAGATATGAAATTTGAAAATGGCTATAATGCCTCCTTAATTACGTACAAAGGAATGACTCCGAAAATCCATCCAACAGCATTTATTTGCGATGGCGTGAAAATAATCGGTAATGTTGAGGTCGGGAAAGACGCATCTATTTGGTATAATACCGTTATCCGTGGCGATGTACATTATATTAAAATTGGCGAAGGCACTAACGTACAAGATTTGTCTATGCTTCACGTAACAAATGGTAAATTTCAATTGGAAATAGGTAATTTCGTTTCAATTGGGCATTCGGTTACTTTGCACGGAGCAATTATTAAGGATCATTGCTTGATTGGTATTGGTGCGAATGTATTAGACGGTGCTGTCGTAAATTCTCACTCATTAGTTGCTGCCGGATCATTGGTTCGCGAAGGATTTGTAGTGCCTGAGGGCACTTTAGTCGCAGGAGTGCCTGCTAAAGTAATTCGAGAATTAAGTGAAGAAGAAATCCAGAGAGTTGTGAAAAATGCGTATAATTACATCAAATACTCTGCTGAATTTCGTGAATCTGTCGGTCAAGCTGATGATTCTTATTTAACGAAATAAAGCTAAGTTTTAAAATTATTAAGCGAATTGCTTAGACAAAATAAATAGGAATTACTGAATCCTTTCGGCTCGGTAATTCCTAATTATTTATATGATAAAGATGAACTTTACGAGATTGAAATTACAATCCTTGCTTTTGGATAAAAACTCCTTTGTCCACTTTCATAAAAAAGTCTTGATAGAATTTTGGATCTTCGACTACCGACACTTCTAAAGTATTACCATTGCTATCTACAATTTTTGCTTGGAAATTTGCTCTAACCTTCGAGCGAGAACCCATTTCTGAAACATTAATTGATGATTCAATGATTTTAAACTTTTTAGAAGGCTGTTGCTCTTGTCTTGAATTGCGATTATTATTGTTTCTCGCCATAGACTCGAATAATGCACTCCAGAAATCTGCATCTGAATTAGAAGTGGATTGATTCATATCTATTTCTTTCGTTGCTGTTAGTAATCCCAAATCAGATACTGCATTTTTAACAACAAATCCGTCGTCTTGAAGTACATTAAGCACTGCTTTCAGTATTAGTTTCGTGTCATTCGTGTCGAATTCACGAGTTTGAAATTGCCTCGTTTGCAGTTGGCTTTTCTCCGGTGTCGTTCCAGAAGATTGCTGCTGAAAATCAAATACAGTACAGGCTGTAAGCGAAGCAATAGCCAATGCAATTAACCATAAGTGTTTCATAATAATTCCCCTTCGTCTTGTTTAGAAAGTCGAAGAGTGATATGTTACTTCTTCAACCAAATTGTTATTGAATTTAATTACAACTGTTAATGTTTTCTGCTTTACGCTTGCTGATGCTGAGGAATTCGATCCTCCTGCTAAAATGATAAAATACCCATTTGTACTCTGAGAATAAGTAACTTCTGTTGCCATTTTATCATACACCCAAGTTTCTTTGTCTTCTTTGTCCTTAGTTACAATATTTGGCGATCCAAGCACTTGAGCAACATCCGCACCAGACATTCCTTTTCTGATTTCGCGTTGAACTATGCCTACTGTCATTTCTCGTTCGTTCTGAGGGCTAGGATTGCCTTGAACAGTAGTGCATGAATATGTGCCTAAAGCGAATGAAGCGAGCAATAGCAATGTAAATAATGTCTTTTTCATTATTAAAATCCTTTATATTTTTATTATTATTAGTTAAAAACAAAATGATACACCGACATTTGTGATAATCATATCAGTTTCTGATTTGAATGTCTTGAATTCGACCCCTGAATCGTTATTGATTTTAACAGTCGAATACTCGGCATTAGTACCAAAAGCATAACGCATTTTTATGTCTAAATTGATAGTCGTTCTGTGACTTGGCAATTGTATAAAATCAACTAACTTAACGCTTACTCCTGCACCTAATCCATAAGCGAACGAAGCTGAAAATTTATCTCTATTATCTTGCTCGCCCCAATATGGTTTATAAGTCGCCGTAGTAGAGAATAAATTAATACCGGCAAAACATTAAATCTAAGGAAATACAATCCCTGTATTGGGCTGAAGACGAACAAATGCAGTAATCGGGATAATCATGCTTTGAGTGTCAACTGTATCTGTTCCTATATTCCAACCGGCTTTTTGGTATTTGAAATATTTTGTATCGCCGCCAAAGAATAATAAATCAGTCTGCAAGCCAAACGCTACAGGGATCGGATCCGCATAATATCCTCCATAAAGAGAAAGCCCAAGCCCAGTCTTTTGCAAATTCGACTGAAAATCGCTTTGAGGTACTGCATTCGTAAAACTCAAACCGAAAAATCCGTTTAGCGGTTTGCGTTTCAAAACGTTGGCAGCTTCCTGCTGTTCGGGAGTTTGTGCAAATGCTGAATTATATCCGGCAATAATAAATGCAGTTAGCAAAATTTTGTACAAAGTCTTCATATCTTTATTCCTTAATTAAATATAAAATATTATTATTTCCTAGCTGTAGAATATATACGAATTAGTTGGAGTTTTAGTTACAGAGCAACAAAAAAACTAGAGTAACGGTAATACTGCAGTATTGTTTGGATTGAAATTGAGAACTACTATTGAAACCAAAAAGGTATTGTTAAAACGAGTGTTACAGATTGGCTTCGGTGAATCCGAAGACGGATTTCATGCATCCACACGAAGACTCGTTCCGCACGAATACAATCCTAAGGTTATGGAGTTTTGCAACGGTCTTGATAATGATATTATTCTGTGAAGTAAGAATGCTATGTAGTATTTTAATGTTTTAATAAAGTATAGATAATATCCAAATAATAATAGTTAGGTAATTTCGTTTACTAATACTGATTATTGTATAATTATTCGGAATGATGAAATGACAAAAATCCAATTAGAAGAAAAAGACGGTTATCAGATTATGCACCTCGTGGGAGAATTTATCGGTGGCACCGAAACTGACAA
This sequence comes from uncultured Hyphomicrobiales bacterium, assembly GCA_964539225.1. Lineage (GTDB taxonomy): Bacteria > Bacteroidota > Ignavibacteria > Kapaibacteriales > UBA2268 > CALLXS01. Next base: position 3,775 of record CAZIIZ010000183.1, read on the forward strand.
ACTTAGCTCTTCGCTGAAGAAAACAGCACAATCAGAATTGAACAATTTAGTACTCGATTTGAGTGGAGTTAGCTTCTTGAATTCCATGGCACTCGGTGTACTTCTTTCAGCGAATGCTCTATTCCATAAACAGGGCGGCAAGGTAGTATTGTCCAATCCAAGCGATTATTTGAAATCTATTTTCGAGACTACAAAACTTAATTTGATTTTTACAATTGAAAAGTCAATTGAAGACGCAGTTATTACACTTAAAAAGTAATAGATTCAAATTGTAGGAAATATTAAATACTTATTCCGAGGAATGCTATTCCTTTATATTGTTATGTATATTACTAAACGATTCATTTCTAAATATATCGTCGAGGGAGTATTGCTTGCACTGAGTATTATGGGCTGTACTAGCAATTCATATTGTTCAGAGCAGGATACTACGCAAACCTCGAATAAATTTCAGATGCAAAAGTCGCCCACTGGGGCAATACTTCGCAGTTTGGCTTTGCCCGGCTGGGGGCAGTATTATGTAGAATCATACTGGAAAGTTCCAGTATTTCTGGGAGCTGCTGGGACTTGTGTTTATTTTATAGTGGATAATAACAATAGCTTTAAAGATAAACAATCTCAGATAGATAAAGCAATTGCCCTCAATCCCAGCGATCCTTACATTGATTTATATAAACGCCAAAGAGAGGTCTATAGAGACAATAGAGATCAAGCTGCATTTTTTCTCGCCGGAGTTTATATCTTGTCAGCATTAGATGCTTATGTGGGAGCTCATTTGTTCGATTTTGATGTTAGCGATAAAATATCAATGAATTTGTTCCCCAATAAGAATAATTTATTGAATGTTAATTTCCAAATAAAATTATGAAAAAAATACTCATTGTAATTATAGCGTTTCTTGTAAGTAATTTTGGTTTGCGTGCCGAAAGCTTTAATGCTTCAGTTAGTATTAATCAAAGCAAAATACCACAAAGAATCAATAATCCGAAATTGTTTTTCGGATGCTTTTTAGAATTCTTGAATGATTTCATCAATGGACAAAATGGCTTGTGGGCTCAAGAGATTTATAATCGAGGATTTGATGATGTAGGAACAAATTCATTGCCAGCTTGCTGGTCGGATCCGAATCACAATAGCATTGATAAAGTATCATTAGTGCCGGGTGGATATAATGAAAACGGTCTTTTTAATCTAAAAATCAAATTAAATCAATCAGGAATTGCTTCTATTCAACAAGATATATATTTGGAATCTTCAGTCGGTAGTAATTTTTACATTTATTTGAAAAATAACAATTCTCAACCTTCTGAGTTTTTTCTGAGAATAAAAGCCAAAGATAATTCCCAAATGCTGTACGAAGAAAAAATTGAGATTAAGAATAAAGATTGGGAAAAGTATTCCTTAACGATTCCTGCTCTAATGCTCGCAAATAACGTGGTTTTAGAATTAGGATTATTGAATGCTGGCGAAATAGAAATGGACGAAGTATCCATTATGCCTTCGAATAATGTGAATGGGGTACGTAAAGAATTTTTTGATATGTTTAAGGAATGGTCTCCCGGAGTAATTCGTTATCCAGGAGGTTATTTTGCCGATATGGAAATTGCACATTTTGAATATTCAATTGGTCCGATAGATAAACGTAAATCACCGATGAAATCTTGGGAAGGTCATTATCAAAGAATGGATTTCGGACTAAATGAATTTGTTGCTTTCTGTCGAGCTGTGAATGCTGAACCGCACTTGGTCGTGAATTTGCTCAATGGTACTCCTGTAGAAGCTGCTAATTTTGTAGAGTATTGCAATTCTGCATCTACAACTGACTATGGCAATAAAAGAGTTCAAGATGGAAATCCTGAGCCTTACAGAATAAAATACTGGGAAATAGGTAATGAGCAATGGAGTAATAAAGACTGGATGCTACCGAGATATTTAGAATATCACGAGTTGATGAATGCTAAAGATTCAACGCTTCATTATATTATCGACGGAGATGTTTGGCAGGGCAAAACATATTTTGATGATTGTATGAAAGCAACTAAAACAAAATGCCATAATTACGGTTGGCATTATTTAGTTAATGGAATGCCAAAATCAGACATTTATGACGACAAGGAACGATTTAAAATTGTTATTGGCTGTATTGATGATGTTAATCAACATCTTCGTGATTATGAGTCGTGGTTAATTGCTGATAATTATTATCCGTTTGCGAAGCAAAGTATAACTGAGCATTTGTTTAGTTATAAAATTGCGAGTGGATGGATAGATACTAATTCAATGAATGCCTCGTTAGAGGCTGGT
>CAZIIZ010000184.1:0-6076 GCA_964539225.1 uncultured Hyphomicrobiales bacterium
AAACAATTTTAGATTCCTGCATCCACTCGAAGACTCGTTCCGCAGGAATGACAAGTCGGTAACGATTTATAAGATGTTAGTTAACAATCAGAGAAAAATATGAAATTATCACAGTTGATTCAGTTCAAATCTTCATTCAGATTATTAATTTTCCAGCTATTTGTGCTATTAATATTAAATTCTTGTAGCGATAATTCTAATTCGCCTGTTGAAGTAAAATTCGACGAATCCGGCACAAAGGCAATTGTAATATTTGTAGAAAATTCTTATATCATTTCGCCCGAATTAAATGACTACTATCCTGATTACAAAGCAGATATTGATAAACTTCTATCTAATATTTTTAACCTTCGTATCGAAGCTCTCCAACCATTGCAACTGGATGAAATAGTTGAAACTTATGGCGAAGAATGGCAGATTCGTCAAATCCGTTCAGTCGCCGAAAATCACTATGACAGAATTGTAGTGCTAACTGATAGCACAGCAAAATATTCAAGTTTTATTGATTCTTTATCGACTCTTTCTAAGTCATTTAGTGCTATCGACGTTGTTCTCAATACTCATGGAACTAATAGAGCTATTCTATTCGGTGATGATTTAGTCGGATCTGATATTATAGCCGATGATTTACATAATCGCAATATTAACGTTAGAGCGATTTATCAAACTTGTTGCTACGGAGCTTCTACAATTGCGGATTTCGAAAATGCAGGAATCTATTGCATAAACGGTAGCGTAGGGAAAAATTTATATTCACTATTCTCCGCGAAATTATTTCTTGAGAAATGGTGCAACGGAGCTACTTATAGTTCTGCTGTGCAATGGGCATTCTCAAGAGAGCCGATTGAAATCCAAAATCGAACTCAAGACAATCCAATAGCAATGTATTATTTCAATTTTTCAAAACAGCAGATAGATAATAGTCGCCAACAAGTTGGCGGAAAATTCGCAAATTTGCTTTATAATCAAATTAAGCCAATTCAACCATAATATTTTTTGCAAAAAAGTTTTTACTGGAACGGATATACGTCATATTGCGACGTAGGATTGTCGTATATTTGTATATTATTTTTTGCAACAGTTGAAAGCGAAATATGAATAATGCAATTAGCGAGATTGAATTAGCCCAAGCCAACCAAATCGACAACTACGACCATATCCTCTATGGTCTCAACTTCTGCTCCGAAGTATTGAACGCAGCCCCGGACACCTTCTGGGCAAGCGATGACACACAAGTATATCATTGCGGCGAGCGTGATGAGAATATTATCAATAACACTTTTTACAAATTCGGTTATGCTCTGCCGAGTACCGAAGAATTGCTTTGGCATTGCCTGCGAGAAGTAGAGAAAGAAATCAAATTCCAATTGCCGACTGATTTTAACGCATTTTGGGCTGTGCCGAATCATTTCTGCATCAGTCATAGCCATCCGGCAAGAGATTATTTCCGTATTGAATCGCTCGCTACAAACCTCGCCTTCGAAGGCTTCGATTTGATAATCGACATGCGAACTCGTGAACGAGACGCAAGCAATCCGAATAATTCATTTTTTAGAGATAAGTTAAAAGAATATCGTCAAAGTCCGATAATCGAAACTATCATAATTGCAGATGATGAGCCATTCGCCATCCCAGAAATCACAGCGATATTGAATATCATTGATACTGCATTAGACACTCGCAAGAAACGAATTCTGCTACATAGCCAAGGCAGAACAGACAGATTAGCCTTGATATTAGCCTGTTGGCTCGTTAAGCATAAATTAGCTACCACAGAAACATTCATCGACAAAATCGCTCAACTCCGCGAAGGCTTTTGGGTGAATCCAATAATCGACCCAGATAGCAAAACCGAATACTGGGAAATCAATAAATATTTCCTTCATAACTGCGACCAAACTCGCCCATTCGACTTATCGAAAGGTCGATTATCTAAAGCAAGAAAAATGAGCGTCGTGCCGTTCCTATTCAGCAAACAATTAAAAAGCGAAATAAAATACGACACTCAAGACCGCATCGGCGTGAACTATGAAGTCGATGCCGACATCCTCGAAATAATCGCATATTTCAGCAATTAAACTTGTAATAACGCAATATATTAGGTAACTTGCATCTTGTGAAATTTCCAATTATTTTTAGACAATTATTGAAAGAAAGAAGACTATGAGCGAAACAGAAAATAAAATGAGCTATGAAGATTTAGAAAAAGAATTTCTAATGAATTTTGAATTTGATATCGCATCCCACGTGTTATCTGAAAATTCAAAAAGAAAATATAAGCCCAATCCAGTTATCTCCGATAAGCCGGAGTTTTGCTTAATTGCTCTTGAGCCATCATTGCCCGAAGTAGGCGATACCAGAGAAAGAGCAAATTATATTGATTTGCTCTTTATGCAGTCATATAACAATCTTATCCTTCAATATTGTGCATTTACATATTTGTGTAATAATAAATTTAATTATCAGATCACGGACATTTGCAAAACTCCTTTAACCCAAAAGGAACATAATGTTAGAAATTTTATTTTTCCTAAATGGATTGAGTTGCTGAAACATGAGCTTGAATATTTTAATAATCCTATTATTGTTGCTGTCGGTACCAAAACCAAAAACGCATTAGATATGATTGACTACAGTAAAGAGATTCATGAGATTCCTCATTATTCAGGAAATAATACAAAATCTTCAATCTTTAACGACATATCGAACGAAATCGGCGAGAACTATCAAGACAAAGCACTAAAGATAATCGAAGAAGTTCGAGAATTTACTATTAATAAATTAATACCACATTTGCAATCAACAGATTCAGTTTTTGCTGGAAATAAGATTGAAATTGATATTGAAACACTTAATAAATTGTTTGATTCAGAAAAAATTAAAACTCTCAAACGTCCGCTTATCAGATATTTGGCTTATGAAAAAATATTCAATGAAATTAATTCCGTAAACCTTCGGAAGGGTTAAGAAACCTTCCGAAGGTAGAAGATAGAGAAACAATCACCTTCCGAAGGCTTCTTAGCCCTTCGGAAGGTTTGAAAAATTATTCAATATTCTAACATAGTCACATGGAATCAATATTATATATCGTAATAGGAATAGCTATCGGCGGAATAGTCGGATGGCTATTGGCTAAGGCTCGGAATAATTCTTCGCTGCAAGCCGAGAAAGATAATGCTCAGAAGCAGTATAAGGATTTAGAAATTGCCTACGCAAGCTATAAAGCTACGGCGGAATCGCTATTGCTATCAACGAATAATCAAATCAGTGAAAAGCAATATGAAATTAATTCTCTGCGAGAAAGCGTCCGAGACTATACTAAAGATGTAGCCGAGATTAATAATTTATTAGCTACCAGTTCTGCTCAACTTTCGTCGGCGATGCAAACTATAGCCGATAAAAATAAAGAAATTGAATCGCTCAAATTCGAGATGGCAAATAACAAAAACGAACTAACTCATTGCAATCAATTATTGGCAACCGCTCGGGCAAATAATGAAGCATTGACCGAAAAGTTAGCTCGACAGAAATCCGAGATGGAAGAACTCGGCAGAAAATTCAATACAGAATTCGAGAATATAGCCAATAGAATTCTCGACACCAAGAGCGAGAAATTCACCGAACTCAACAAATCGAATCTGAAAACGATACTCGAGCCATTGGGCAAAAATATTGATGAATTCAAAAGGCAAGTCGATGAAGTCTATAAAACTGAATCCAAAGAACGCTTTTCTTTGAGTGAAAAGGTCAGAGAATTGGCACAGCTCAACCAACAAATTAGCGAAGAAGCCAAAAATCTGACGAAAGCTCTGAAAGGCGAAGCGAAAACTCAAGGACGTTGGGGCGAAATGATTTTAGAAAGCATTCTGGAGCGTTCGGGTTTGCGGAAAAATGAGCAGTATTTTATGGAATATGAATTAGAGGACAAGCACGGCAATGCTTTACGTTCGGATTCTGAAGGCAAGAAAATGCGTCCCGATGCGGTAATCAAATATCCAGACAATCGCAATGTGATAATAGATTCGAAGGTGTCGCTGAACGCTTTCAGTCGATTCATAGCCGCTACCGATGCCGATGAACAGAAGCAGGAATTATCGGCTCATATCGCTGCGATTAAAACTCATATTAATATCTTGAGTGCCAAGGGCTACGACGATTACGATAAATCTCTCGATTTTGTGATGATGTTCGTTCCGAGCGAACCGGCTTATATTGCGGCTATGCAGGGCGATTCTGATTTGTGGAATTATGCTTACGATAAGCGGATTCTCTTGCTCAGTCCGACTAATTTGATTACATCGCTGAAATTGATAGTCGATTTGTGGAAGCGAGAATTCCAGAATCAAAATGCGTTAGAGATTGCCGAACGCGGAGCCAAGCTTTATGATAAATTTGTCGGCTTCGTCAGCAATTTAGAAACCGTCGGCAAATCCATAGATAAGGCTCAAGACAGCTACCGAGAAGCATATAAGCAACTAACTACCGGCAATGATAATTTAGTCGTTCAAGCCACCAAATTGAAAAACTTAGGATTGAAAACTAAGAAAGAATTACCGCAAGAAATGCTTAATTCTGTGGAAGCGAAGGGATTGGTGGAGTAGTATTTTCAAGTTAAAATATTATTTTCATTTATCGTCAATCTCGTTTTATGCCAATTGCTTATTGAGATAGAAAGGTAAATATATGGATTTATCCAAGAAGTTAGCTATTATTTCCGGTTCATTTATCGGAGAGATTAGAGAAATAATTCAGACTGCTAAATCGCAAGCGGTTCGTAGCGTCGATTTCTATCGTGTGCAAATGTATTGGCGGCTCGGAGAACGCATTTTTATCGAAGAACAGCAAGAAAAGGAGCGAGCCGACTACGGAACATATTTGATTCGCAATCTTGCCGAGCAAATCGAACCGGAATTTGGAAGCGGATTTTCGTATAGACAATTAAACTGGTATCGACAGTTTTATAGGACTTATCCAATTGTGAACGCACTGCGTTCACAATTGAACTGGTATCAATATCGACTATTAATTCAAATTGATGATTCGGATAAACGAGAATTCTATGAATTAGAAGCTGTCAAAAATTGCTGGACCGGCAGAGAATTAGAGCGACAAATTCACTCCTCTCTATATGAACGTTTGCTATTGAGCAACGACAAAGAAAGCGTATTAGCCGTGGCTCGCAAAGAAAGACTCCCGAATTCTCCGCAAGAAATCATCAAAGATCCGATGGTACTTGAATTCTTGGGATTAGAACGCAAACCACATTACTATGAGCAAGAATTAGAAACTGCTCTGATTGAGAATTTACAACAGTTTATGCTCGAACTCGGCAATGGATTTTGCTTCGTAGCCCGTCAGAAAAGATTGCTGATTGAAGATGATGAGTTTTTCGCCGATTTAGTATTCTATAATCGCTTGCTAAAATGTTTTGTAGTAATCGATATAAAAACGAGAAAGATAAACCATCAAGATTTGGGGCAATTGCAGATGTATGTAAATTATTACGACTGAAACGAAAAAACTCAAGACGAAAATCCTACCATCGGAATTCTGCTCTGTGCCAGCAAGAACAATGAAATGGTCAAATTGGCTCTGCCGGAGAATAATTCCACAATAATGGCGAAAGAATACAAACTCTACTTACCGAGCGAAAGCCAACTATTAGCTGAATTGAAACGCAGTATGCCGGATTTTGCATAACTTAAAACAAAATTTAATATTTCCAATTGTGAACGCACTGCGTTCGCAATTGGGAAGCAGTTGCAAAATCACTAAATAACTTTGAACTGAGCTGTATAAAATCATATAAGCAAATCGCTCTCGATTATTGTAATTTCGTGATTTAAACTTCGAAATTGTATAATTGTTTTGGAAATTATCATAATATTTAATAATTTGCAGTACCATTAATTATTACGAGATTGAATATTATGTACTCAAAAGTAATTTCAGCTGCTGTGTTTGGGATTAATGCTTTCGTAGTAGAGATTGAAACTCATTTAGACAATGCCCTGCCTAATTTTTTAATTGTTGGATTGCCAGATTCTGCCGTTAAAGAAAGCCGTGAGCGAGTAGC
>CAZIIZ010000185.1:0-6057 GCA_964539225.1 uncultured Hyphomicrobiales bacterium
TCAATTGCCATAATAAAGAAACAATTCCAGCGAATTTTAATTAGTCATTGTATTTCTAAGGATTTCCTTAGATATTTACTATAAAAAATACTGAAATATTTTCAAATATTTTTAGTAAAATTGCGTTTTAATATTTTTAGTTAATGTATGTAGAAATATCTAATAATTTAATTTGGATTTCTACAATTAAATGGCTTACTGATTTGATGAAATTACTGAGAATACTATAACAAATAAACAGGTTTAACTTTATGTATGATTTGATAAAATTAGTGCCTCTCTTGCCGTTAATAGGCTTTGCAACGCTTGGCTTATTTGGCAACAAAATTAAGAAGGAATCAATCATAGGGGCAATCGGCAGTGCGACTGTCGGTACTTCGTTTTTGATTCTTGTCTATTTATTCGTCGGTTTTTTGCAGTCCGGCTCTACTGCCGCTGTGAAAGTTCCGGTTTACGATTGGATTACTATTGCTAACTTCAAGATAGAATTAGCTTATCAAGTGGACCAATTATCCCTGCTATTCGGTATGATAATTACCGGAATCGGCTTTTTAATCCATATATATTCGATTGGATATATGCACGGCGATAAAAGCTACTTTAGATTTTTCTCGTATCTGAATTTATTTATTTTTATGATGCTTACTTTAGTATTAGCAAATAACTTCTTAGTTACCTTCCTCGGTTGGGAAGGCGTAGGACTATGTTCTTACCTACTTATCGGATTTTGGTATGACCGTAAATTCGAAGGTGTAAGAATTACTTGGACTGGCGATGCCGCCAATAAAGCATTCATCGTCAATAGAATAGGCGATTTTGGCTTCTTGATTGGTATGTTTTTAGTATTCCTTACTTTTGGAACTTTGGAATATACTTCAGTAAACGAAGCCGCTTCTAATGGGTATCTTTCATATTACAACACAGCAATTATTACTACTATCAGCTTAATGTTTTTCTTAGGCTGTACCGGTAAATCTGCTCAATTGCCTTTGGCTGTATGGTTGCCGGATGCGATGGCAGGTCCAACTCCAGTATCTGCATTAATTCATGCTGCTACGATGGTAACTGCCGGAGTGTTTTTAGTAGCGAGAAATTCTGTATTATTCGCATTATCACCTGACACGATGACTGTGATGATGGTGGTCGGTATTGCAACTGCATTCACTGCCGCTACGGTTGGTATCGTACAAAATGATATTAAAAAGGTTTTAGCTTACTCTACAGTTAGCCAACTTGGCTTTATGTTCGCAGCTCTCGGAGCTGGAGCATTCACTGCCGGAGTATTCCACGTGATGACTCACGCGTTCTTCAAAGGCTTATTATTCCTTGCTGCCGGATCAATTATCCACGGTATGCACGAAGAACAGAATATCAAAAAAATGGGCGGCTTGAAAAAGTACATGCCCAAAACATATATGACTTTCCTAATTGCTACTTTCGCAATTTCAGGAATTCCATTTTTCAGCGGATTTTTCTCTAAAGATGAAATTTTATGGAGTGTGTACGCAAACGGTGGAATTCTACCTTGGGCTATATTAGCTTTGTCTGCGTTATTCACTGCTTTCTATATGTTCAGACTACTTTACTTAGTATTCTATGGCGAAGAACGTTTCGACAATCACCACGTGCATCCGCACGAATCTCCTGCGACTATGACTACTCCACTTATTATTTTAGCGGTATTGTCTGCCTTGGGCGGTTTCCTCGGTGTGCCGGAAGTATTGGGCTCGTGGTTTAGCGAACATCCAAGTTTGATTCATAGCTGGTTAAGTCCGATATTCGAAGGAGCTGAACGAGTATTAGCAAGCAAAGTACAAGCTACTCACCATTCAGCATTATTAGAAATCTTGCTTATGGCAATTTCAGTTGGATTAGCCGTGTTTGGAATTCTTAAAGCTAAAAAATATTATTCTGATCCTAATTGGACTGTGCCAAGACGTTTGTCTCGCAATCATAAAGGAATCTACAGATTATTACTTAATAAATATAAATTAGATGAGTTTTATTTTGCTGTTATAGTGGATGTAATCTATAAAGCATCTCGCGATTTCCTATGGAAAACTTTCGACGTAAAAGGAATCGACGGTATAGTAAATGGTTCTGCGAATGTTACATTATCAATTTCTGATGTAACTCGGAAATTGCAAACAGGCATAGTGCAGAATTACGCATTACTAATGACTGCCGGAATCCTCGCCATACTTGGCGTATTTATATTTATGTAATCAGTCGATTTAATTCACAATTAATTAGTATGTAAAGACAAACAGATAGAATAATATGGTAGAATTATTAATTACAACTTTAGCCGTTCCCTTGCTGGGATCATTTATCCTGCTTGGGATTAATAGAGAAAACACAAAATTGCTAAAATACTTCTCTTTGGGAGTATCATTAGTGGCATTTGTGTTGTCTATATTTCTCTTTATGAACTTTAATTCTGCCGACGGCGGAATGCAGTTCAAATTCGAACAATCTTGGATTCCGCAGATTGATGCAGGATTCAGAGTTGGAGTAGATGGTATGTCTATGCTTTTATTAATGCTGACTGCTTTCCTCTCCCCAATTACGATTTTATCTTCATTCTCAGCAATTGAGAAACGAGAAAAAGAGTATTACTTCTTCATCTTACTTTTAGAATTTGCGATGATTGGAGTATTTATTTCATTAGATTTATTCTTATTCTATATATTCTGGGAATTAATTCTAATACCGATGTATTTCATTATTGGTATTTGGGGTGGTAAAGACAGAATATATGCTACAGTTAAATTCTTTATCTTTACTGTAGTCGGTTCGTTATTTATGCTTGCCGCTATAATTTGGCTTGGAGTTTACGTCGGCAGAGATGTATTGCATTTGAGTTCGGGATTTACTACGAACTACTTAGCTATTCTTGATGCTATTAAAACTTCGCCGATCCCAATGGATATTCAGAAATGGCTATTCTTAGCGTTTGCAGTTTCATTCTGTATCAAAGTTCCGCTATTCCCACTTCATACTTGGTTGCCGGATGCTCATACAGAAGCTCCGACTCCGGGTTCGGTAATATTGGCTGGTGTACTATTGAAAATGGGTACTTACGGTTTGGTAAGATTCAACTTAGTATTATTCACACAGGCTTCTGCCGAATATGCAAGCATTATGTGTATGCTCGCAGTAGTCGGTATCATCTATGGAGCATTAGTCGCTATGGTTCAGACTGATATTAAACGATTGGTTGCTTATAGCTCTGTGAGCCACTTGGGCTTCGTAGTACTTGGTATTTTCTCGATGACAAACGAAGGTTTGCAGGGAGCGATTATCCAAATGGTGAATCACGGTCTTTCGACAGGCATGCTCTTCCTTTGCGTAGGTATGCTTTATGAACGCCGTCATACTAGAGATATTTCTGCATTCGGCGGTATTGCTAAAGTAATGCCTGTTTATACGGTTTTCTTTGCTATTGCAATGTTTGCTTCTGTTGGATTGCCGGGATTGAATGGATTCGTTGGCGAATTCCTAACTCTACTCGGTGCATTCAAATCGTCGGTATTGCATTCTTGGGCATATACAATTATCGCTACATCGGGAGTAATTTTCGCAGCAGTTTACTTGCTATGGATGTTCCAAAGAGTAATGTTTGGCGACAATCTTAATCCTGAAAATCACCATCTAAAAGATTTGAACAAACGCGAATGGACTTTATTAGTTCCGCTTGTAGTATTCATAGTATGGCTTGGAGTCTATCCGAATACATTCTTAAAAGTATCCGAAGCATCTTCCATCAAGACTATAGAGAAAGTAATGCAACAAAAAGATAACTTACATTCATCAATACAATTAACTAAGTAATAAAGGACGATACGATTATGATAAATGAATTTATTTTGGCAAGTCCCTTGATGGTAATCGCTTTTGGAGCTATCGCTGTATTGATGCTCGATGCGGCAACTCGCAATAAACAAGCTGTGTATTACGGTTCAATTTTATTTTTAATTCTGCTTGGAGTATCGGCTGGATATACCTTGCAATTCGGAACAAGCGAAATAGCACAAGTTGACAAATCAATTTCCGCTAATTCTATGTTCTTCGGTGGAATTTCCGCAGTGTTCGATATTATTTTTGCCATGGGCGGAATTCTTACTATTTACTCCGCACGAGAGTATATCAAAAAAGGCTACAAGGAATACAATGAATTTTATTCGCTGATTCTTCTTTCCATAGTCGGAATGGTAGTAATTGCTCACGCCAACAGCTTACTTATGCTATTTTTGGGCGTGGAATTAATGTCAATTACTTTCTATATTTTAGCCGGATTTTTCCGCAATAGAATTTCCGCTATCGAAGCCGCTTTGAAATATTTTCTCTTAGGCTCATTCGCTTCAGCTTTCCTACTATACGGAATTGCAATGATCTACGGTTCTACCGGCAGTTTTATGCTTTCCGATATTAGCAGATTAATTGCAGAAGGACATTTCAACGCTACTTATTTATCTATCGGACTTGGATTGATGATAGTCGGCTTATCCTTTAAAGTAGCGGCTTTCCCATTCCACCAATGGGCTCCAGATGTTTACTTCGGAGCTCCAACAGTTGTGTCTGGATTTTTGAGTACCGCCGGTAAAGCAGCAGCTTTCGCAGCATTGATCTTAGTTGGTAAAAATATCTTAGCCGTTCCTACAAGTGATTTAGTATATATCCATAATTCAGAGAATGCCCGTTTGATATTAGCTGTAATTTCAGCGGCTACTATGATTATCGGCAATCTTTCGGCATTAGCTCAAAAGAACGTTAAGCGTATGCTTGCATATTCTTCTGTAGCTCACGCCGGATATATGATGATGGGTATAGTTTCTAATTCAATCGAAGGCTATACTGCAATAGCTTATTATTCAGCGGCATATTTATTTATGCAAGTTGGTGCTTTTGCTATCGTTGGATTATTAGAAACCAAAGACGAACAGAATATGATGATCTCCGATTATAGCAATTTGAGAGCTACTCATCCGATTTTAGCAGCTATCATGGCTTGCTTTATGCTTTCATTGGCAGGTATTCCTCCTTTCGGCGGATTCTTCGGTAAATATTTCTTATTCGTTTCTGCTATGAAAGCCGGATATTTATGGTTGACTATCGTGGCAGTAGTTGCTTCGATTATCTCTATGTATTTCTACATCGGATTAATCCTAACTATGTATTTCAAACCAAACGATAATCCGCTTAATGTAGGCAAATTCAAAGGCACTAGCCTAACAATTGCTTACGCAATCATTGGCATCATATTAATTGGTATAGTTCCGAACTTATTCTACGGAATGATTCATTTCACATTCTAATTTATTCTGTGAATATGTTCATTTAATTTTTAAATCAGCTTAATCATAATTTTGATTAAGCTGATTTTTTTTAGGATAACGTAACTAACAATATTAACTTACTCACCCACAAACTCCATAAGAAAGGAATCGGATGTATTGAAAAATACTAACTATTGTACTTGTGCATAATAGTTAGATATTTGCAACTATGGACACAAAGAAGTGGATAATCTTCAGCTTCGGAAGCGATTAATACTATGCCTTGTAACTGAATCGAAATATTTCTTAAAATAATATCATTATCCTTTGCATAATTGCGAAATTATCCATAAATTAGCGGTTTATTATAACATCAAACATTATCAATAATTTATTGAAATATTATGAAATACTTACTCGGACTAATTCTTACATTTATTTTAATAGCAAGCAATGCTAATTGCCAATCGCTTTCCGTATTTGACCTTGATACAACAAGTTTTCCGACGATGAAAGCTAAGTTCTTTGCTTTCGATGCTTCGGGCAATCAAATTAAGAATCTTGCTGAAACGGATTTTGAAGTAATAGAAAATGGCACTATAACGAGACCCGTTACAAATGTAAAGTGTCTAAATAGTATTCCGGTTGCTGTGTCGAGCGTACTTGTCTTTGATATGTCCGGTTCTATGAGCGAAGGATCGCCGAGAATTGAATCTGCAAAGTTAGCTGCCAATGCGTGGATAAATGGATTGCCACTTGGTCAATCCGAATGTGCATT
>CAZIIZ010000186.1:0-6031 GCA_964539225.1 uncultured Hyphomicrobiales bacterium
GACTGAATACTCTTTGCCATAAGCACAGCCTAAACCTTTGAAAGCCATATATTGATCAAGAAGGATAACAATTCTAAGTTCGTAAACTCGTTTTGACTCTTTTTCTAAAACTTCATATATTTTAGCAGAAGAGGTTTTGTCAGATTGCATCATTTCGAAATAGTCGAGGACGACTCGAATAATTCGTGAACCAATGGGAATCTCCCAACCTTTATAGCCGTTAGGTATCCCCGAACCATCATTATTTTCATATATATGCCCAAGAATTTCGGCTATTTCTGTATGATTTCTTAAAGTCGCAACTACTGCTTTGGCGAATTCTGGTACTTGAGCTAAAACCTCATTTTTTAATTGACCGCTAATCATTACTCTTTCTTTGAGCAGATTATCCGGCAAACACATTCTGCCAATACTGATTAGTTGGCTAGCAATGGCGATACGCTCCAAATCAATTGTGTCATGCACTCCCATTTCTTTAGCTAACCAAATAGAAGCTTCGGTAATAATTTGAGTAAATTCTTCGATTTTAGGGATTCTCGATTCCTGAAATTTCATAAGAATACCGCGCATTTTAGTAGCTTCTTGTGCCATTTCTATATAAATATTTTTCATTACTTCTTTTTCTGTCTTCAGTTGATTCTGAAGATTTAAAATTCGAGAAGTTAATCGTAGCTTGGAAAGTAACTGATCAATAGCAAATGGTTTAGTAAAGAAATCATCGGCTCCTTGCTGTAAAGCTTTTAAATTTAGTTCAGTTTCCTGATTAGAAGACATCAATATGAAATAATTATTTTTTAGGATTTCTGAAGTTTTTACTTTTTTTAGTAATTGCAGACCGTTCAAATCCGGCATATAAACATCGGAAATAATAATTGAGAGTGCTGTCTGCTTCTCTAATAATCGCCAAGCCTCCAAACCATTAAATGCTGTATATATTTGCGATCTAGGAAAAACCTTTGAAATCAATGTTTTCAAAGTTAGCACTAATGGTTCTTCGTCGTCTATTATGTAAATTATCGGATTGATTTCCATACTAAAACTTCCTGTTTCTATAATTAATTATATTCCTAAATCTTACCTGAGTTTACTAATTCTGCAAAATGTTTAAACGAACGATTATATGTTTTTTCTGCATCTTGCGGAAAACAACAAGCCGGCAGTTGTCTGTTTTGCACATGATAAGCAATACAGTCGCAACACACTCCCGCTCTCGGACAGCCCGAGTACGTACAATTACATCTATTATTTAGATTCTTATTCTTTTTGCATTCCATCAACGCTTTCCCTAAAAAATAATATTTCAGGACTTAAATATACGATATTTTTTTTAATCCAAAAAATAATTTAATGTATGAACGATTTTTTCCTTAATAATATATTGCATATTAATCTATTTTTACAACTCAACTTTACTAGCCAATGTTTGATTTTTCGTTTATGGTTGGCTTGGTATAAAATATATATTTCATTTTTTGATGATTATGCTTATCCAAATATCCGAAGATATACAATGGTTGGTCTATATATTTCCGAGAATAATATTGTGTTTTACATTTGAAATATTTTTCGTAATTTACGTTTCTGTCCCTTTCTATTTGATTCTATTGGGTTTAGAGATATTTCCATATATACGAAAATATTAAGTAACTAAAGCTATTAATTTACGTAAAATCGAACTACTTCAGAATTGTTTTTCTTTTCAGACTAACACTTAACAAGTAGAGTTGTTATTAAAATTGAAAGAGTTTATTTGTGAAAAAATTATTATTATTATGTGCAATAGCTTTATCCGTTAGTTCTTGCGGACAAAGACAAGATTCGGACACCGTGTTAGCACAAAAGCAAGAACTAGCAATGCAAGATGCAAATTCTCAAATCGGGATGCCGGCGATTAAAAATTTCCAAGAACGAAAATTAATGAAGATGATTTTCGAGCTACGAGACCAAGCGAACGTAATTAACTACGCTTATTTGTTTTCCGAAATGACCGGAAAATTAGTTTATCTTGGCAAATGTTTGGGCTATGGTTTGCCTTATGCTACTCAATTCACTAATCCTCAAAAAGCAGATTATAATGGTAGTAATAGTGGGGGCAATATTACGCTGCCTCAAGCAGATCCGAATGGTTTATTTATGCCAAGTTCGGCAAATGGTACTTGGGTGATGCTGATTAATCCGAAAACAAATCAGGCACAGCCTGTATTCGTCGAACCGAATGTAATTGTTTCGCCATTCCCATTAGAGGTGCAATAATGAATGATAAAATGAAATATTTGCTTTATGGCGTAGGCGGACTTGCAGTATTATTAATCGTAATATTCATATTAGAATATGCCGGATTGATGAATTACCAATTTTTTGGCGTACGCAGAGAAAATGCAAGACGTGAAATATTCAAGACATCGCAAGCATATAACGAAGGGAAAGCTCAAGACTTAGCTAAGTATAAGTTGGAATATGAATTGGCGAAGGATAGCACGGACAAACAGATTATCAAAAATATGATTATTCATAGCTTTGCGGACTATGATTCAAAAAATTTGCCAAGTGATTTACAGTCGTTTCTAAAACAAATTAAAGAAACCAAATAACTTATATCACTATTGCTCGACGAATAAAACAGTAAGAGGCTTGGCTAAATATTAGCTCCGCCTCTTGCTTGATTCAATTCTCGACACGCTTAATAGTCTGGTGAAAAAGTAAGAAAACTGTTCATTGAGAATGTAGCCAAGAATGAAGATATAACGATTTATACTTTTTTAACGGAATTTTGGCTATATATTGTTCATTAAATTGCTAACAATTAAACACAAATTTATTATATTTGCGAAGTTATTTTTCACAATAGTTTACGTACTATGCAAATACCTTTAAGCGATTTCGAGCAATATATAGATGATGTGATTTTATCTCGCGGATTGAATTATTTCCAATCCGGGCGTATAATTGAATTCAACGAAACTCGTCCCGGCGAAATTGATGCAATTGTGCGAGGTAGTGAAGATTACTTCGTAAATTTGAAGATTAAGAACGGTATCGTACTTGAACATCACTGCGACTGCCCGTTTGAATATGGAGAAGTGTGTAAGCATATCGCTGCGGTAATATTCCATATTCAGCAAGATGAATTAGAATTCTTGCTCGACGACGGTAAACCCAAAAAAACAAAAGCTCCGGCAAAAACTAAAGTACGCCCTACTGCCAAACCCAAACCGGATAAGAAACCTAAAAAGAAATCCTTTAAAGATCAGGTAGAAGAGTTAATAGATATTGTTCGATATCCAGAAATGATAGAGTTTATTAAGGATATAGCTGCTAATAATACTGTGTTCAGAGATTCGTTATTAGCGAAATTCGCAGATGAATATCATGTAGAATCTATTGAGGTATATGCAACTCAGATAAGAATGATAGCTAGTCAAACCTTCTCATTTAATAATTGGTCTAAACCGGAGGAATTAGTTTCGTTTCTAAAGGAACTGTCGCCCTATTTCGAGAAAGCCCATATTAAGCGAGAAACCGAAGGCATTAATTCGGCTTTTATTGTCGCCTATCCGATATTAGAGAATCTTGTCGAAACTGCTAAACTGCATTTTTACACTATAGATGAAAATTTAATAAATGCTATAAATGAGTGTACTGCTCTTTTGTCCGAAACTAAAGAAGACAAATTCGAAAGTAAATATAAAAGACAATTATACAGCTTGGGTCTCAAAACTTTTAAAGCAAATAAAACATCTGATATTAATCGTGCGACATTACTATTATCTTTTGCGATTGATAATATTCAAACCGAAAATGATTATTTAAAAATCGTTGCAGAATTAGACAAATACAATCCTAATTCCTCGAATTACGGTGCTATCCAAGTGATGACATACAAGTTAATAAAAGCCTATAATTGCGAGGAAGATGCTCTCAAATATTTAGAAAGCAAATTAGCCGTGTATTCCATGCTTAAAGTATATTTGGATATATTAATCAGCGAAGGCAAGATACAAGAGGCTATTGAACGGATTAATTTTTACATTAAAAACCATATTGTGAGAGATAGTTATTCTAAGAAAATTTACGACGATAAGCAAAATGTAGAAATTCACGAGAAATTATTAGAACTCTACCGTAGCATTAATGACGTGAAAATGATAGTCAAAATTGCTGAGTATTTATTGGAATTGACAATCAATATGGAATATACTGATATTATCAAATCCGTATTAACTCCATCTGAATGGGAAACATATTACATTAAATATATCTCCAAAAGGTCAGAAGCAAAATTTGTTTGTTTTTCTACAATTATCGTTAAATTGTTAATTCAAGAAGAACAATTCGACCGTTTGTTTGAGTATTTGAAAAAACATGCGAATATGAGGAATCTCGAAGAAATAGATGAAATATTATTCGAAAAATTTCCGGAGGAGACCGCTGCTCTGT
The DNA here is from genome assembly GCA_964539225.1 of uncultured Hyphomicrobiales bacterium. Classification (GTDB taxonomy): domain Bacteria; phylum Bacteroidota; class Ignavibacteria; order Kapaibacteriales; family UBA2268; genus CALLXS01. Next base: position 4,438 of record CAZIIZ010000186.1, read on the forward strand.
ATTACAAAAAGATTTCTGAATATCTAAAATCGAACAAGGATCGCAACACAAATGACAATGTGGTTTATTACATAAAGGGTATCATGAAGCTTGGCTATCGAGAGCATGCTTGTATGATAATCGAGCAATTAAAATCCGAATTTCATAAGATACACTCTTTAACGAGCATGCTTGATTCGATTCGTTGGTAGTTTTAAATTTTCTTAGGGACTCAAATATTGTCTAAACTGTGATTATTTTGATTAATGTGATTAAGCTGACAAATCCAAACCTTATTTGCAGCAAACCTTCCGACAGGTTAAGAAACTGTCGGAAGGTAGTATTGCCTTAATTCGTAATTTGAAATCCGTCTTAGGATTCAGCGTAGCTCAATTCGTAATTGATTTTTACACTGCTTTCTTCAACGGAATATATGATAAATCGAGAAGTAATTCCGGAGCTAAGTCTAAATCTCCGACGCATTCATTACCGAATTCATCGACATAATTAATTAATCCCTCCCAATATATAGTATCATTTCCGCATTTTACTTTATTGAATTCGTTTAAGTCTGCCAATTTTGCTATAGTGGAATTTGGATTTTTTGATTTTGATAGCACGAAGTTCTCCAAATCAATTATTCTGATTTGCGAATCGCTCCATTCTGTTTCGATTCTATAGTTTTCTACGGATAATATTTTAGTTATATATTTCATTGTTATTTACTCCAAAGGTTTAATTTTAGTATAAGTTTTAATTTCGGAATTCAACCTATTAAAATTCTCCAATAATTCTTCTTTGTGAATATCAGCCCATACTTGTACATATTTTAATTGTTTCGATGGAAGCAAACCTTGAATTAATTCGCCACTTTGAATCTCAATAATCGCCCTGTACTCTCCGTAGGAAACATGGAAATGTGGAGGATTATGGTCTTCTCCGTACATTTGAATTATTATTCCGAAAAATCTTGATATTTCGCCCATCTGCAAACTCAATCAAATGATTATTCTAAAATCAGATAAGCGAATAATACGTAGATTTATTGTTTTAGATTATAGTAATTCTGAATGAAGTATGTATCTTACTACTTCTTACCGTAATTCGTAATTTATAATTTGGAATTCGTATTTGATTTTATTCTCCGCTTTGTAAACCCAAATATTATTCTTAAATTTGCGGTGGTGGAATTACTGAAGATGAATGAGTAAATTGTGAATCCAATATTCAATATTTTCTATTGTAGTATATACGTTAACACATTAACAATAAAACAGTATTTAATGAAAACTCAAAAAACTAAATATATTTTCAAATTAACTATATTTCTGGCAATATTCCTTTGCTTGACTTCAATGTATGCACAGGATTATGATAGTTCTCCCAAAAGAGGAATCGATTTCTATTCTATAGTAGATTTAAGAAATTCTATTTATTCGATCAATAGCTTAAAAAGCAATAGGGACACAATAATATTCAGGATAAGTAGCTTTATTGTTGATAGAGCAACCAATTTACCATCTCAATTTTATTGGAAATACATTCATGGCAATAATACGACATATATATGTTCAAAATCTTGTAACCGAACAATTGATTCTACTCAAATCGAATT
>CAZIIZ010000187.1:0-6028 GCA_964539225.1 uncultured Hyphomicrobiales bacterium
TGGATATATCGTTACTATGGAAGGTAAGAAATTAATAGGCACCAATCAGGAGCCTATTAAAGTATCCGAGGACTTCTATCAATCCAAACTCACCGCCGATGAATCTAAAGCATTGAATCTATCCATTAATGCAAATGGCGAAATTAGTATCAACGAAAAATACGCAGGAAGCATCCAAGTAGTTGATGTTAAAAATTTAAAATCTTTAGAGCAACTTTCAACTTCAGATTTTGTGATTCGTACAAACACCGAACTCGAATATCGTTCGCCGGAGAATACATCCATCCGCCAAGGTTGGGTAGAAAATTCAAATGTGAATATCGTCAACGAGATGGTGCAGATGATAGAATTGCAGAGAAGCTTTGAAGTCGGAAGTAAAGTAATCCAAACCAACGACGGCACATTGGACCAAAGTATTAGATTAGGCAGATATCAATAATTAGAAGGATAATAACACTATGGATAAGACACTAAGAACAGCCGCTACAGGACTGACAGCCCAGCAGAGATACGTAGAAATTATCTCGAATAATATTGCCAACGTTAATACTACGGCATTTAAAAAAGTGCGTCCGGAATTTCAAGACTTGCTTTACGAAAGTTTGCGTCCTGCCGGAGCGAATCGTATGATGAATGTAGAACCTCTGAATGAAGTACAAATTGGTTCCGGTACGGAATTAACAGCTACTACTAAGATGTTTACTCAAGGTGATTTGCAAAGCTCTACTAATAAAACAGATATTGGAATCAGCGGCGATGGCTTTTTTATGGTTCGTAAGCCGGACAATTCAGTGTCATATACTAGAGACGGTACGTTTAAATTAGATAAAACCGGTCAATTGGTCACCACTCAAGGTTATGCCTTAGAACCGGGATTTACAATTCCGAGCGATGCTACAGATTTACGAGTTTCTCGTGATGGCGAAGTCAGTATAGTGCAAGCCGATGGTGCGACCGAGCAAACACTCGGACAAATTGAATTAGCACGATTTATTAATCCGGCTGGGCTTCGCTCAATGGGCGATAATTTATACGCAGAAACTCCTGCTTCGGGTAAAGCTGTAATCGAACAACCGGGATCGAATAACACGGGCGAATTGATGCAAAATCAATTAGAAGCATCGAATGTAAACATCGTCGATGAAATGGTAAATATGATTACCGCTCAACGTGCATACGAATTAAACTCTAAATCAGTAAATACCGCAGATACCATTCTCGGTACGGCTGTAAATTTGAAACGATAGGGTAGATATTTTTTATTTTTCTTCAAATGGAAAATAAAAATTGTCATTCCTGCGGAACGAGTCTTCGAGTGAAATCGTTCTTACGATTCAGCGTAGCTAATCTAAGAACTTTGAAATAACGAAAGATCAATTGTAATTTGTCATTCCTGCGTAGCGAGTCTTCGAGCGGATGCAGGAATCTAATAACTTAAAAATACGATAGTACTTTTATTAATCTTTCAATAATGACAGAGAAAAAACTAAAATTTGAAGTAAGATGGCTAATGCGAAAGCTTAGATTCCGGTATTTGCTCGAAGACTCACAAAACCGGAATGACACTATACACGGTGATTACCGAATATGGCAATAATTCTTAGTTCAATATAGGACAAAAAAATAGAATCAGAATAATTACGCAATAAATATTATGTATAAATTCAGAAAAATATTGACAATGGTACTGTTCACATTAGCTTTTGAAAGCAATGTATTTGCAGAATCGAACTTTTCGGGCGAGCGATTGAAATCCGCTCTTTTCTCGTATATACAGAAAACGGCATCGCTGGATGAAGGTCAAGACTTAGAAATTATTATGTCTAAAACGATTGAAGATTTCCGATTTGAGCAGAGCGAAGTAAATGCAAAATTCACAGCGAATGCTAAATCTTTACGAGGAAACTGCTTTGTCGGTATTGAGTTTTATTCAAATGATTTATTGCTGAAGCGAATGGAATATCCGGTTCGTATCAAAATATATGCGGAAGTGCCAGTAGCGAATTGCGTAATTAGCAAGGGCAATTCAGTTAAAGCTGAGGACATTAGTCTCGAAAAAAAAGAAATTACTATATATAAAAATGGCGAAGTATTAGGGCTGAAGGAAATAGTTGGTCGTCGGGCGATGCAGAATATTTCTCGCGGTACGATGATAATTAAATCTCAATTAAAATCAGACAACACCATTAACAGAGGCGATATCGTGAATATAGTGTCTCGCTCTGGAGCAGTAGCGGTAACAACTAAAGGAACTGCATTGCAGGATGGAACTGAAGGGTCGAAAATTCGTGTAAAACGAGAATCGGACAAATCGAGCGGACAAATATTTGAAGGTATAGTCGAATACGGCGGTAATGTCGTTATCGGTAATTAATCAAAGGATAAAGCTATGAAATCTAAAATAATAATCGGAATATTCATTATGCTGGCATTTAGTTGCTCGGCATATTCGCAGTTTCAGCAGACTACTTCTCGTTCGCTATTCTCGGATGTGAAAGCATATCGCGAGGGCGATGCGATAATGATACTAATTACAGAAGACGTGAGTGCTAATAATTCTGCGGAAGGTTCGGAATCTCGTTCTACTGCTTTGAGCGGCAGCTTAGGCATAAATTCTAAGGCAAGTGCATCCGGCAATATTAGCACTGGTAATGATTTTTCGGGTAAAGGCTCGACCTCTCGTAAAGAATCAATTCGCTCCAAGCTAAGTGCGAGAATAGTAGAAGTAGATGATAACGGCAATCTGAGCATCGAAGGAAAACGCACAACTAAGATTAATGGCGAAACTCAGACTATAGTTATCAAAGGGTATGTACGTCCGGTGGATGTATTGCCGAATAACTCTGTTTACTCATACAGTATTCTAGATTTGACTTTGACTATTGATGGCGATGGAACAGTTTCCAAAACTCAAGAGCCGGGTTTGTTTACTAAGTTTTTTAGGTTCTTGTTTTAGAATGGCATCTTAATTCTTGGGATTTCCTTATAAGTAAGAAAACTGAAAAATATCGTCATGCTGAGCGAAGCGAAGCATCCACAAATATAAACGAACTACAGAAGATTGGATTCTTCACTTCGTTCAGAATGACTACTTATGAGACAGCCTCAAAGGAATGAGACATAAAGGATTAAATTATGAAAAATATATTTGAACATATTGCAAGCACCAAGCGGTACAAATCAGTTGTTATTCAATTAGCAACCTTTTGTGCTATTTGGATAGCTGGATTTGCTACGATGGATGCTGCCAGAATTAAAGATGTAGCAGCCGTGCAAGGCGTATCCGCAACTCAAGTAATTGGTTATGGACTCGTTACGGGATTAAATAATCAAGGCGATAACCAAGCGACTTCGTTTACTGTGCAATCGGTTTCAAATATGTTAAAGCGATTTGGCTTGACTGTACCGCAGACTAATCCAAGAGTTCGGAATGTAGCCGCAGTTATGATTACTACTGAGATTCCTGCTTTTGCCAAACGAGGAACTAAGCTCGATATTAACGTCTCGTCTATTGGCGATGCACGATCCTTGCAGGGAGGCGTTCTGATTATGTCTCCGGTGTCGAATACAAATGGTATTATCGTCGGAATGGCTCAGGGTCCAGTTTCAGTCGGAGGCTATGATTTCGAAGCTCTCGGTTCTCGCATTAGTAAAAATTATGTTACTACCGGAAGAGTACCTGGCGGACTGATTTTGGAACGTGATATTGAAAGTCCTACTGATATTATTAATAATCAGAGTATCCGGATTTCTTTATATCATCCCGATTTTACAACTGCTCGCAATATAGCTGGAGCGATTAATGGAGCAAATCTCGGTACTGCTACTATATTAGATGCCGCTACTATAGAAGTAGGTTTGCCGACTAGCAATCGCAATGATAATATGCAATCAATAGCTAATATAGAAGCTCTGCAAGTGGCTACCGATGCTGCCGCAAGAGTAGTGATAAATGAAAGAACAGGTACTATAGTAATTGGCGGAAACGTAGAAGTATTGCCGTCGGTAATCGGACACGGAAACTTAGAGGTTACTATCCAGCGTCAAGTAGTAGTGGCTCAACCGGCACCATTTACGATTAAACCTCCGACTCCAGTACAAACTGCAAATGTAACTGCCGAAGAAGAACGCAATGCTTTATCGCCATTGACGATACCAACCGGAGCTACTGTGCAAAATATTGTTGATGCGTTGAACGCACTAAAAGTATCGCCGAGAGATTTAATCTCAATATTCCAAGCTCTGAAGCAGTCAGGCTCTTTGCAAGCAGAATTAGTAATTCAGTAAAATAAAGGAAATAAATATTATGGAAATAAGCAATTCAATAGATACTTCCTCCATCAATAATGAATTGATGAAATCGAAGCTCGGATCGTTTTCCAGCTTGCAGAATACTGTGGGTAAAAATATGTCTGATTCGGAAAAAACTGACTTAGCCAAAGCTGCTCGCGGATTCGAGGCAATTTTCGTGAATATGATGATGAAGGAAATGAAAGCCGGACAGCTCGAAGACGAAGATAAAAAAGACGATGGCGGATTCGGTGCTGATACACTGAAAGGATATATGGATATGCAATTCGCTGAACAAGTGTCCAAAACCGGAAAGGGAATCGGAATAGCCGAGATGATTTATTCGCAGATGACCGGAGGCGATAAGCTGTCGGCTATTACTCAAGAGCAACCGACTCAGATAATGGATCAATTGAAAAATCTGATTAAAGATAAAACGGATGTACTCGATGATACCGGCGAAGATTATTCTGCAGTCGTCAATAACTTTTCGTCCAGAGTTAGCGACAGATTATCGAAGTATCAAGATATTATTTCTGAAGCATCCGAGAAATACGGCGTGCCTGAAAATATAATCAAAGGAATTATTACTGCGGAATCTGCAGGCAAATCCGATGCTAAATCAGCCGTCGGAGCCAAAGGCTTGATGCAATTAATGGACGGCACTGCCAAGGATTTGGGCGTAACTAATTCCTACGATCCGCAGCAAAATATCATGGCTGGCACTAAGTATATCAAGCAACAAATTGATAAATTCGGCAGTATCGATTCGGCTTTAGCTGCGTACAATGCCGGACCCGGAAATGTACAGAAATACGGAGGAATTCCGCCGTTTAAAGAAACTCAGAATTACGTGGAAAAAGTAAAAAAATACTCTGATATGTACAAAGCGTAAATACTAATATTATGATTTGTCATTCTGAACGTAGTGAAGAATCTATTCTTTCTTCCGTATGTCATTAGTAGCGTATCGAAGTCAAGTTACGAAGAAATGGATTCTTCACTTCGTTCAGAATGACTACTTATAGGTTAGTTTCGACAGAAATCACTTACATATAGTTCGTTTAAAGTCGATTTAAATAAAAATTGGAAAGGATACCCAAATGAACTCGAATATATTCGCTTATTTAAAGCACGAACAGCAACTCTTGGAGGAAATGGTTTCCTTAGCCGAGAAGCAACAAAAAGCATTGATTAAGTACGATACTAAAATGCTTGAAGAAATTGCTTCGTATCAAGAAGTAGTTGCTAAAAGTCTTCGCAAAGCCGAAGAGCATAGAATTAATCTGATTATGTCGTGGCTATCAGTTCCAAGGCAGGATGCCGCCGGATTGAAACTGTCCGCATTAGAAAAGCATTTTGCTAATGAAGAATTGGCAGAGATTAAGAGCATTCGACTGAGCTTAAAGTCATTACTTAATAAATTGCAAGGATTGAATACTACTAATCGAGTGTTGACAAATAGAGCAAGGCTATCAATCGGCGAAATGATTTCGCACTTCACTCACGGAAGAAATTATTTATGCAACGTAAAAGTGTAGAATCGCTTCACTCAAACACAAATTAACCTTCAGCAGGAAAAAACAAACTGCTGAAGGTCAATTAAAAGAAACGTGTTAATTTAGATTATTACATCAAAACAATATTGAACTCTACTAATTTATATTTAGAGATGAATCCGCATCGCTCTAATGTTTTTTGAGAAGCAATATTATCCGCCGCACATCCGCACACCGGT
>CAZIIZ010000188.1:0-6018 GCA_964539225.1 uncultured Hyphomicrobiales bacterium
GAGATTTCTGAATGTGACTGGAGTTCAGACGTGTGCTCTTCCGATCTGTGGAGAATGTATTCTACTGCCTGAATTCTGGGATGACTATTGCGATAGTTCGTGCCTTCACTGCCGTACCATTGCATTGTGCAGCTTCCGGTCTGATGGGTTATTTTATCGGCAAGGCTAAATTTTCCGAACCTAAATTGCGAAAGAAATTCTTCTTAACTGGCTTAATCACAGCCGTAATTATTCACGGCACGTACAATTATCTGCTTTTTTCAATTGAGTATTTAGAAATGTATTCTATATTAGGAGTGATTTTGCTATTAATATTTTCGTTTCTTATTTTGGGCGATGCTCTGAAACGATTGCTTGCTGATGATGTGGCACACGAAAGGCATTATTAAACTCTTCTAAAAAAGCAATGGCTGCTAATAATTGATAATAATTACTGAACAGCCATTCTTATTACTTTTCTCAACCAACAAGATATTATTTCTGCAATAAAGTTTCTAATCTATCTAAATACTTGTTGAATTTTTCAATCATTTTGTCAATTGGAGCTGCAGTACTCATATCGACACCGGCATTCTTCAAAGCATCAATCGGGAACACCGAACTACCAACGCAAATAAAGTTTTTCAAATACTGCTCAATTGCAGGCTTGCCTTCTTTTTTAATTTTTTCAGCAAATGCTTGAGCCGCAGAGAAACCGGTAGCATATTGGAATACGTACAGATTGTAGTGATACAAATGCGGAATGCGAGCCCACGACAAGCCCTCTTCCCTATCGGTTACCATTTCCGGTCCCCAATATCTCTGATATAACTTGGCGAATAAATCAGTCAATTCAGCTGCATTTAGGAATTGTCCTTTTTCGGCTAATTCGTGAGTAGTTTTCTCGAATTCTGCGAAACGAGCCTGACGGAAGAAAGTTTGCTGAGCATTCACTAAGAACTTCTCAATCAATGAGCCTTCTTCATCTTTTGTTTTTGCATTATCAATCAGATAATCCAACAACAATGCTTCATTAGTAGTAGAAGCCACCTCGGCTACGAATGTAGAATAATCAACATACTGATATGGTTGATGTTTTTCAGTAAAGTATGAGTGCATGTTATGACCGACTTCGTGTGCTAAAGTAAACACATCGTCAATCGTACCGCTCCAATTTAAAAGTATCCACGGATGAACACCGCAACCGCAACCATTAGAATACGCTCCACTACGCTTGCCATTAGTCTCATAAACATCTATCCAACGATTATCAAAGGATTCAGTTAGGGCTTTGATATATTCTGGTCCAAGCGGAGTTAATGCTTTGATTACGATGTCTTTAGCTTCGTCAAAAGAATATGTTCTGCTCTCGCCTGGGAATAAAGTGGCATAAGTATCGTAAGGGTGCAATTCGTCTAATTTTAAATACTTTTTCTTCATCGCTGCCCAACGGTGCAAGGATTTCACATTATTATTAGCTGTCTTTACTAAATTATCATAAACAGAAACTGGGATATTATTCGGATATAAATTCGCTTCTAGCACATTGCTATAATTGCGTACTTTAGATTCGATCAATCTTGTGTTTACTCTGCCATTGTATAAAGTAGCGAATGTAGAGATCAGATTATTGTATGGTATATAAGTACCTTGGTAAACTCTTCTTCTATATTCTCTATCAGGAGAAAACAAAGCACTTCTGTATCTACCGTGAGTGATGCGAACTTCTTTACCGTTTTCGTCAGTAGTCATGCCGAGTGGTAATTCTGCATCGTTTAATATTGAATATGTTTCGTCAGCGATTTCTCCAATTGGAGCCAACATTGACATTATTTTTTCTTGGTCTTTGCTTAAAGTATGTGCCTTCATTCTAAGCATAGATTCCAAAAAATGATTATATTGTTCTAAAGATTTATTCGATTTGATGAACTCTTTTACTTTTCCCTCAGGCAATGCCAATAATTCAGGTTCGATAAAAGATGCTGAAGTGGATAATTCAGCTCCGAGTTTGCTTGCTCTGTCGTTAAGCATTTGATTTTTTCCGTCGTTCAAATCGGCATCTTTAGCCAAAGATGTATATATTATTAATTTAGAGAATAATTTATTATTTTCTAAATTAAAGTCGAGGCATTTGCTCAACATTTCAGCCGAATTTAGCTTTCCTTGGAAATCTTTGTATTTGGGCAATGCACTTTTCAGTGTATTGAAGTCTTTTTCGAATTCTGCATCAGTTTTATAAAAATGAGTTAAATCCCATTTATATTTATCTTGAATATCTGCCCTTTTGGGCAATTCCTGTGCATAAATAGAAGCACTCATACTTACCGCCATTAGAATAGTTGCGAATATTTTTTTCATTAATTGATCCTTATTTATTAAAAAATGATTTTATTAATAATCAAATCGTTGTATAGACGACTATACGCAATCATTATTAGAAAGTTTTTTTTATTCTAATAATATATTCAACATTGTGTATAGTGAGAAGATAAGGTATAGAGGAAAGATTAGTTAGCGGCGAGATCAAATTAATCACGCCGCTGCCTAATTTGTAAATCGAATTATTTAGTAATTACGAATTTTACTGTTCGTGGGAAATTGCCATTACGCAAAATAGCGACATACAATCCGGCAATAAATTCTTGATTAATGTTGATTGAATAATTTCCCTGTTTATTAGTGATGTCCTTTTGGAATACTTGTTCGCCTAAGGTATTATAGACTTCCAGAGTAGAATAATCTTCGGCTAATAATTGATAATCAATAGAAACGAATCCATTTTTATTGTTAACTTTCATCCCTGAACTCGCACCAATTTCCAAAAGTCCAGACTCGAAATCACAATCTCCAAATAGTGCAATTGTCGTGCTATCATCCTCGTGTTTAAGAATTTTAGAAGATTTGCATTTGATATTAGAAATCTTAAAATCGGAAGAAGTAGCATTTCCCCATAAAAATCTTGAGCGTATCGAAAATAGTTTACCGTCATTCATACTTTCGGGTTCTTTAATTATGAAACTGCAATGCGATTTATTTTTACCAATCTTAGTAACCATAAAGCTATCGGCAGCTATAGCCTGCTCGGCTACCATAGTTTGTGGCAGAATGACAGTTTCATTGTATTCCAAATCGAAATCAACACGAGTAATACGAGCGGAAATATACTTAACTCCTCCGGAAGTAGTATCTAAGGTCATCAAAACTGGGATACTTTGAGTTGTACCAATTTTGGCTCTTTTCGGAGCATTGAATTTTAAATTCAACTTAAATGTATCGTTATCGCCTGTGTAGCCATGTAAAGTAGAAGTTGTATCTCGTAGAGAACAGCCATCTTTGAATGAGTAATTAATAGTTACAACCGCTATATGAGTATTATCGTATTGCGGAATATATAGGTAATCTACTTTCAAAGAATCGAAACTATTTATCTGAATAGGATAAGTAGTAGTATTATCGAACTTCTTGAAATTGTTATTTGGGAATGGTTCGGATATTGATTCTATGAAGATAGGAATAGGATTATTATTATAAATCTTAATGTATCGTTTGTCTGAAGTCTGACTTGGTATTGTACGAGGGAAAAAGACAGTATCAGTAACTGAGAAACTTGGATAAAATATCTCAGCATTTAATTTAATAGTAAAAGTAGAATCCGACGGTTTCAATGTAAACTTAATCTCTTGATTATTATATTTATTTACATCTTCGCCTGTAAATAACACTTTGATTATCATACCATCTGTTATTGATGCACCTTCGGATATGCCTAAAGCAAAGTTCGGAGAATTCACAATATTTGAAATTGTGGAATTCTGCGGCGAACCGATAAATTTAATTGTTAAATCTCGCTCGAAAGAACTATCTCTATCCGGGCAATAAGCAAAATATCCAAATACTGGTTCAACTATGGAATAGCCCGTAATAGAACAAGAAATTCTAATATTAGTTGTTTTATTGCACTTATCCCAAGCAATATCAAAATTATAAGGAATAGCTGAATAAGTAATTTCCATTTTAATAGTATCAGTAGCTCCAGGATTAATAACTGATGTAGGCCATTGCGTAAACGTAATACCGCTTATAGTTGGCATAGTAAGAATAATTGGCACTTCGCCAGTATTAGTAATACCGATGTCTTGTCTTTGCTTATTTTGAGTAGGAGTAAATGTCTTTATATCAAATATTTCGTTATCAAAATTCAACACAGGATTAACTACTGCTCCATTAAGCGAAACCAATAAGCTATCTGGCTTCCCTCCATTAACCGAATAATTAATTTGCATATCTTGAGTATATGAATTGATAACAGTTTTGTTATAACGTACATAGATAATTTTACTATCTCCAATGTTTGCTAAGTTGATAGGAAAATCAGTTTTATTTACAATTTCAAACGGAGAAGTAATTTTTGGCATAGTAATAATTATCGGATCAGTGCCGGGATTGGTCAATTTAATTTCCAAATCTTTGTATAGTACATTTTCGCAGTCCAATAAATATTTAAAATCAAGCGAAGTCTTGTCAATACTTAATTTCGAAGGAGCTTTGCTTCCGGTAAGAATTAAAAACGACTTAGTCGAACAGTCGTGATTAAATTGCATCTGCTGGTTATAAGAAGTAGAATCGGAATTAGGCAAGAATCGAATTACGTATGGAACGGACTGTTTCGCCGGAATAATATAAGGTTTTGCTGGCGAAATCACTTCGAAATTATCTGATTTGATGATTGTCTTTATCTCAATGTCGTAATCATTATCATTAGAAATCATTACAGTTTTATTTTCGGAAGCTTGAGTAGCGTCTAATGTAAAATCTAATGACGAAGGAGTAAATTTCAATTTAATATCTTTGACTATCATATTGATTTTAGCAGATTCATCCGTACATAAGCTGTCATTGGTAGCACTTACATAATAAATGCCACTTGTAGCTGGAGCATACGACTCACTTCCGGCTTTATCGGTTAGCTCTACACCGTCTTTATACCATCTATATTTGGATTTATTATCAGCTCCTACTGCTTTAAAATACGAGCCCGGACATACGTAAACGGTAGTGTCATTTCTGACCTCAATTGTATTAGCATCAATTCTCACTTTGATACGCACATCTGGATACGGAACTACCGTTACATTGAACTCATTTGAATATACATAGCAATTAGTTTTGGTATCAATTAATGCTACACTATAATTACCAGATTCGGTAATTGTAAGCTCTGCCGCAACCTCACCGTCAATTTTTCTGTCATCTTTGTACCAATTATAAACATACTTTGAAAGGTCATAATCAATATTTGTCAGCTTACGACTCTCACCTTTGCAGAACTTAACATTGCCATTAACAACTTTGGCATCATTAATTGTTACTTTAGGTGCTGTTGGACCGATTTTATCAAAACTATTTTTAGCAAAAGAAGCTTGATTATAAGAACGACCGCGAGCATTGATTTCAGATTTTTCTATATTAGCATCGCCTGCATCAAATCTATAAGCATAAACTCTGTATTCATAGGTTTCGCCGCAAGGCAATACGGACATATCTTTGTATGTAGTGCTATTTACTACATTTTTAACTACGATAGCCGAACCTAACTTATCGCCTTCGTTATAAACAATTCCATCTTTAGGGACTAATACAGCCGCTTCAGCTGATTTTTTATAACGAATTATCATATATCCGGCGAAATCAGCGAACACATCGCCTGAACCATTCCAAGTCAGATTAACTCCATCGGTTTGTGGATTGATAGTTAAACCTGGAGAACTCCAAGCTGGTTCTCTAATTGATCTCCAATAATCTGAATTTGCAGCATTAGGAAGACCATTTGGAATCCCAAGCGTATTTTCAATTATCGCTACTTGACTGCCGCCTGTACCTAAATATGCATTTTTAGAACCACCGGGGAAAATTGCTACTGATTTCCTTTGATTGCCACCGGATAAATTTCCTGCAAAATTTGGTTTTGGAGCTGGCAACGTTCTCCACATACTTCCGGTTACGTCAGCAGAATGAGATAAGGAAATAATATGATTCATA
>CAZIIZ010000189.1:0-5995 GCA_964539225.1 uncultured Hyphomicrobiales bacterium
CTATCTTATAACATAAATATTACTAAAAAGAACACAAAAATATTGATTTTTTTAGAGATAACCAAATTATTTTTATTATTATTAAATATAGTTGGTAATCGTCTCAAATCACATCCGTTTGGTTCAGTGAATTATTCTAATTTAATCTCAATTACGATACTGATTTATCGTAAAAAGACCGTTCTCGAAAAAGCTCAAGAACAGTCTCTTTTTATTATTTCTATGCGAAATAAACTGATCAGAATTATGCTGCTTTTCTAACAGAAGATACTATTTTAGCAAATACATCTGGCTGATTCATAGCAAAGTTAGATAAAACTTTTCTGTTTATGTCGATATTGTTTTTCTTCAAGTCGTTCATCAATCTTGAATATGTAGTACCGTTCATTCTTGCAGCGGCGTTGATACGCACGATCCACAAGCTACGGAATGTACGTTTTTTAGCTTTTCTGTCGCGGTAAGCATATTGCAAACCGTGCTCAATATGATGCTTTGCTATGGTCCATACGTTTTTACGCAATCCCCAATAGCCTTTAGCTAATTTTATAAACTTTTTACGTTTCGCACGTGAAGCTACTTTATTGACACTTCTTGGCATAATAAACCTCCGATTGTAATTAAAAATCAATTGTTTCGAGCATAGGGAGAGCTTCTAAATTCCCCTATAAACTCGCTGTATTATTATTATCCACAATACAGACTGCTAAATTACGCAAAAATATTGAGATAGCAAAAAAGAATAATTATTATTTTGCATATTATTCACGGATATTGAAGAGTTATTTATTGCATTTATAATATTTACGCATTTCTAATGTAAGCGTATTTAAATCTTCAATTGCCTCATCAGAGATTCGCGTTAATTTTGCTTTCCTTTGATTATAAGCATTACTATATTGCACTGCATCTTCGGATTGAGTTACGGTAGTCAATTTCTCGTTTGATTCAATTTGTTCACGCAATTTCTGAGGTTGGCTCAAATCTTTCTTAATCGCCTGCAAGAATTCATCCGCTTCGCAACAATTAGCATATATAAATAAATCAAGGAAAGTGATTTTATTCTCAACTGAGTTTGTTTTATTAAACATTGTTATTAATTTTGCGAGATATAAATCTTTAGAATATCGAGGCAAAATATATTTCAACACTTCGCCATATTTTAATTCAAGTGCATGTTTAGGTGAGAATACAACAAATGATGAGTCATCTAATACTTTCATAGCTGCGTTAATTACATTAGCACCCTTTTCGGACAAATTCAATAGATATTCCATATACATAAGCGATCCAATATCTCTAATATCTACTTTCATCATAGCATCCGCCACTAATTGCAAATCACTTTCAGATTTACTAATCTCTGTCAATAATATTCCACCATCAAAATAAAAATATGGATTATTATCATTTCGAACTAATTCAGCACGTAAAGATTCGATGTATGCATCTTTATCCTTAACTACCATATTAAAGAATTCTTCTAACTTTGGATAAACAGCTTGCTGTTCTGCTGAAGTCATTGTATGTGGTGAGAAATTATATACTTTAATAATTTCATCATGCAAATCTTTTCCAAAACAATTGACAGAAATCAACATTGCGATAAGGATTGTAGTAAGCTTCATTTTGATTCTCAATAATAAGTAACATCATTTAATTTTAAATCAAATCTACGAAAATATTGCGGATAATCCAAATAATTCTCCAGGGTCGATTTTAAATTGCAGTAGTTTCGCTGATTCTCTGCCGCCATCGCCGCCTTTTCTTTGCATTGTAATTTTCCCGATTCTAAAGTTTCCCCTCGGAGTAATCATCACTTCGCCATTGCCGAAATAATTCATACAATAATTAATCGGTTTTAGTATCCATCTGGAATTAGTCTTTATCTTTTGAGCGACGAGCATCCATTCTGCCGCAAATTGCCCTCGACCTTTAAGAATATCAGATACAATAAAGGATTGGTTTTGCTCAATCCATTTAAGCAGTTTGGTTTGTTCTTCCATTGATAGTTCGTCAGCAAACATTCTTCTTTTATCTCTACTGTCTTTATATGGAGTAAGTTCACCAGTATAATATTTTAGTAGTTTGCTAATATCATCAGGAATTTCCCACATTTCTGTATATTTATCGACCTTACGTTTATCTATCTGATTGAATCCACGCTTGCTACTAATCAATTTAACTTGCATATTCTGCACATCAATAGCTTCTTTCAATTTTATAGTTACTTGAGCTTGCACATCAGTTTTAAAACCTTGCGAAATCTTTACCGCTTTCACATATTCTATTTCGTCCAATTTATACTGCATTATCAATAGCCATTTTTGAGCGTCTTCGTCAGTTTGCCAATTATTGAACTTATCAACTATATCTTGCTCATTTTTAAATCCATTTCTTGCGGTTTGCGAACCTAATAATTGTTCTTTGGTCATTATCATAATAATACTCTCGAGATTTGCATTAATATATTTTGAAGCACATTAATCGAAACGCTATTGCCGAACTGCTTATATGCTTGAGTCTGCGAGCTATGAACAATAAAGTTATCGGGGAATCCCTGCACTCTGGCACATTCTCTCGGACTGAGTTTGCGAATCTGTTTGTTAATCAAATACAATCCTGTTTTCGCACCTACTCCACCGCCATAAGCCGACAGAGTAATAGCATGCCCAAGCGGATGATAAATTCGCTCGCCCTGACCGCCTTTATTTACTATACCGATTTGAATCGGCTTGTTGAGCAATTGCATTTCTTCAAATAAATTCGTCGGACAATCATAGTCCTTATAAATCTCAATATCATCTCTATTGATGACTTTCGCATCTGTTGGATTATGCTCTAAAATATGCTCCAAACAAACTGACTGTTTAGAAGGAACAGGAAATTGAAATTTAGAAGAGTCTATTGAATTACTAAAACCGACAATATAAATTCGTTCTCTATTTTGCGGAAGCCCGAAATTGCTCGCATTCAGCACCTTAGTATAAACGGAGTAATCTAATTCTTCTAATGTGCGAATGATTACTTTCAGAGTTCTGCCGGCATCATGCTTCTCTAAGTTTTTCACATTCTCTAAAAACAATACTTTAGGCTGATGGAATTTTACGATTCGGACAATATCGAAAAACAAAGTACCTCGAATATCTTCAAATCCCTTTTGTTTGCCGGAAATTGAAAATGCTTGGCACGGAAATCCACCGCATAAAATATCATGCTTGGGTATAGTTTCTTCATTAATTTGAGTAATATCACCCTGCGGTTCTATTCCGAAATTATTCTTATACGTCTCCATAGCGTACTTATCCCATTCAGACGCAAATACACAATCCGCACCGAACGAAGCCAAAGCATAATGAAATCCACCGATACCCGCAAATAGGTCGATAAACTTATATCCCGAAAGAAATTTGTTTTCTATATCTAACATTTTATCTTATAATTGATTTATTGAATTTCAAAACTATGAAAATAATCTCTAAGACCAAACATTAGTCTTTGCAACATTCTATATTATCAACAGAATAACCAATGTTATCATAAAAACGAGTATAAATATTTGTGCAGTAATAGTTAGATTATTAGATTGAATGATAGTCGAATGATTAGGACTATCCGTTTTTCAGTAGAGAAAATTTTGGGATTCTCTCTACTGATAACTTGTCGTTTTGTAATGATATAGCTTCGAATCTGCTTCAATCGTTCATGGGTCTAAGCATAAACTCTGAGCTTCAACGCCTCGACAATTGAATTTGCTATGCCTTGAGGATGAAGTCCGAGTTCTTCCATCAATTGATCTTGAGTGCCGTGTTCGACTATTCTGTCGGGAATTCCTAATATTTTTACGTTGTTTTTATATCCTTTATCGGCTAAATATTCCAATACGCCCGAACCGAATCCGCCGACTACTGTACCATCTTCGATAGTAATTAAATTATCAAATCTTGCACAAATTGAATCGAGCAACTGAGAGTCCATAGGCTTAATGAAGCGGCAATTAATCACTTCAGCAGATATTCCGGAATTAGTCAGCAGTACTGCTGCATCTTCGGCTCGTCGAACCATCTTGCCAACGGCAAGTATCGCAACATCTCTGCCGTGCTTGAGAGTTTCCCAAGTGCCGAGCGGAATCAATTTGAATGGTCTGATTGGCACTCCTAGCGATTTACCGCGAGGATAGCGAATAGAGAAGGGTACTTTGTAATGTTCAACCGCAGAATATAGTAAATCTCTGAGTTCTTGTTCGTCCTTCGGAGCGGTTACCACCATATTAATTATAGCTCGCAAGAATGCAATATCGAGCAGCCCATGATGAGTTTGACCATCTTCGCCTACTAATCCGGCTCTGTCTATAGCGAATATCACCGGCAAATTCTGCAAAGCTACATCATGAGCTATTTGGTCGATTGCCCTTTGTAGGAATGAAGAATAAATAGCGACCACCGGAGTAACTCCTTCGATGGCAATTCCGGCTGATAGAGTAACGGCATGTTCCTCGGCGATTCCTACGTCGATTACTCTGCCGGGATTAGCTTTCTCGAATATATCTAACCCAGTACCGTCCGCCATAGCAGCGGTAATCCCAACAATGTTTTTATTTGTTTGAGCGATTTCAGTTAAGGCATGTCCGAATACTTTATAATATTCCGGAGCTGCATTTGGCTGAACTGCTTTTAGAGATTTGCCTGTTTCCTTGTCTATAGTACCAATTGCGTGGAAAAAGTGGCAATCATTTTCCGCTGGTTTGTAGCCCTTGCCTTTATGAGTCATTACGTGCAAAAGCACCGGACCTTTTAGGTCTTTAATCAAATTCAGAACTTTTACTAATTTCTTGATATTATGACCATTGATCGGACCGAAATAATTAAATCCCATAGCTTCGAATAATACGCCTGGAGTAATAATAGCCTTCACACCGTCTTCTAATCTTGTAGCAGCTTTGCGAAGTCTATCGCCGAGCATATCAAATTTTCCGGTAAATTCCCAAATATTCTCACGGAATTTCTGGACTGCCGACGAGGCATATAACTCATTGAAATAATTTGAAAGTGCCGATACGTTTGGATTGATGGACATATTATTGTCGTTCAATATCACGGTAATATCTCTTTTCTGGAATCCGCAATTATTCATACCTTCGAATGCCAAACCTCCTGTCATCGCTCCATCGCCGATAATAGCAGCAACTCTATAATTATCATTCTTGAAATCACGAGCTGTGGCGATGCCCAAAGCTGCAGAGATACTTGTGCTGGCGTGTCCGGCTCCGAATGCATCGTATTCGCTTTCGGCTGGTTTTAGAAAACCGGAAAGTCCGCCTTTTTTGCGTATAGTTTGCAATTTGTCTCGGCGACCAGTCAGAATCTTGTGCGGATAGGCTTGATGCCCAGTGTCGAACACGATTTTATCTTTTGGAGTATTGAATACATAGTGCAGTGCAACTGTTAGCTCCACTACTCCCAATCCGGCTCCGAAATGTCCACCGATTTTAGTGATTGTATCAATCATAAAATCTCTAACTTCGTCGCATACTGTCGGCAAATCGTCAACCAGCAGCTTTCGAAGGTCTTTCGGGCTATTTATATTTTGCAAAAATCTATATTTATCTAAAAGCTCTGTGTCCATTTATATTTCTTTCATATTTTTATGAAAGAGTATTGACGTATCAATAAGCACTTTTCTTTTAATTTATAGTAGATTTTTGGGCTACAGATACATTATATTGTAAATTATTTGTTAATTATTAAAAACAAAAGTTCCTTTTGGAATATTTTAAAATTTAAGTAATTAATTTATTAGATAGAATCTAACAATTATACAGATCATCGGCTATATTGATGAATATTGTCATTCCTACAAACGAGTCTTCGAGTGCATGCAGGAATCTATCTTCGAAGCTATACCGGAATCTAAATCTATATTATGTTTCCTTGAAGTTTTAGATTCCTGCATCCGTTCGAAGACTCACTACGCAGGAATGACAAGTCGGTAGCAATAT
>CAZIIZ010000190.1:0-5971 GCA_964539225.1 uncultured Hyphomicrobiales bacterium
TTACGTTATCACGAGTAATTAATTTTCCTGATGAATTTTTGTCGTAGAAAGCCGCTTCACGAATAATATCGGCTACATCGGAGAACTTCAATGTAATACTATCTTGAGTACCTGCATGCTTTACCGCCCATTCGACTATGGCTGCCACAGCATCGGGCGAGCAGTGCGGAAGATTTTCATCAATACAAGTTCTAGAAATAAAGCGAGCATAATTCTGAATCATTTCTTCAGTTTTCTCGATTTCGTAATCAAATTGAGCATTGATTTTAAATATTTTTTTGAACCCTTTTTCGTATATATATAGCAATCTATATAACGACAAACCGCCTATAATAATAACCTTCACGTTAACTTCGATTGGTTCGGGCTTTAAATGAAGTTGGCTCAATTGGAAATATGCTTCGAAAGGTTGAATTTCAATTTTATCATAAAGTAGGACTCTTTTTAAAGCAGTCCATACTCCGGGTTCGGTAAATAAATCAAGTGCGTTTACAATTACGTAGCCTTGATCCGCTTTCAATAAAGCTCCGGCTTTGATTTTAGTGAAGTCGGTACGCCAAAATCCTCGATTATCATACGAACGTTCAATCGTGCCGAATAGATTTGTGTATGAAGGAGTCGTTTCTACAATCACTGGAGCTGCATTCGTTTCGGAGTTATCCAATATTACGTTGACTGAATATAAATAGAACAAATCAACCGGACGCTCCTCGTCCTCTTCGGATTGAATTGGCTGAGTTTGATTCGCTGGCACGAAAATTTGCAAATTATTAAGTATGTGATTCTTTACTTCTTCAATATAAATTACAACAGTATCATTTTTGAAATTATCTAAGATTTCATCTGTTAACGAAGAAACAATATTAGAGCAAGCTGCTTTATCGTTTTCTATAAGAGCTTTCCTGAATTCTTGCATCAGCTTAATACCTTTTCGCCCTAACTCATAAATTTCATTATGAAATTTATCATATTGAATTTCCATGTTTTTGGCTTCATCCTCGGTAATAGTTCCGGCTCGCACATGTTCGTTAATGGAATCAATATGAACGGGTTTATTATCAATGATTGGGAATACTTCAGGTTGTAAAATGCCCTGTTCGGTTTCAATCTGTCCACGCACAAATCCGAATGGCTTGAGATATTCATCGAACTCATTAAGTATTTCTCGCTCTTTCTGTTGGTATTCGTCCACTAAGTTTCGGCGAGCAGTTTGGAATCCTTCTTCTTCGAACAGCTTTGGGAGTCTTTCTCGTAAATACGAAATTGCGACATTCATAGCTTTTGCAAATTCTTTACCTTGGCTTTTTTGCAATTTCAACAAACGTGGATTATCCGGATTCGTGAAATTATTAACATAGCAATAATCATAAGTAACAGGGCAAGAGGAAGTTACTTTCTCTAAAATTGATTTAACGGTTGATAATCTACCGGTACCCGACAATCCAGAAACAAAAATATTATAACCTTTGGATTTTAATTCTGCTCCGAGTCTAATTGCCTCAATAGCTCTTGGTTGCCCAACAATTTCATCTAATGGTTCTAATTCTGACGTACTTTCAAACTGAAAAGACTCCTGCGGACATCGCCAAGCTAATTTATCTGAAGTCAATCGGAATTGCGTAACAAATTCATCATAATTGAATATCGTTTTTTCTTTGTCTATCATTACTCTTTCTTCCAATACTCTCATAACCTAATACCAAAAATAATTAATTTGAGCATAAACTCCCCGGAAGTTATGATAGCCCAGCCCGAACCCAAGCCATTTTTCCATAAAGTATTGAATTCCGAATCCGAAAGTAACTCCGCTTTTTGATTCAGAACCGTACGCATAGAGCAAATTACTACTGCTAGTACCCTGATTGTCTGAATGTTTAGCTAATACAGAATCACTGCCAGCCCCATAGCCTAAATTAACAAATGCAGTAAAAGTCTCACTAAAATCATGAAAATAATACAAATCTGTAGTTACATTTATTGAAGGATGTTTTTCAATATCGATTGCAGTCTCTTTGGTTGGCATTTTGTCTCTATAGTACCCAGGCATCGAACCGCCTAATCCGGCAACTCCAAATGAAAGCCCTAAATTCCAATATCTTACTCCCAAGCCAAATGATAATTTTCTTGCTCCATATCCTGCATCAAAAAATATTGATTTAAAAATATCATTGCCTATATATTCTTTTTCAATTGCCGCTTCTTCGGTTGGTTCTGCATCCTTTGCTTTGCTCTGAGCTAATAAAACAGAATTACTAAAAGCGAAAACTGATAATACTATTATAAATAACGAATAGAACTTTTTCATATAATTTCCTTAAATATTAATATTGCTACAAAAAATAATTGACACGCTTGTAAATAAAATACAAGCGTGTCAATTTAATAAAATTTTCTGAATAATGCAATTAATTTGAGAAGTAAATAGCAAATATCTCAATATTCAAAACAAATATACTTGAGAATCTACAATTATTCCATAATACTAATTAGCATTTTTTGCATAGTGAATAGTGAACTGCCTGAACTTGTCTTTAAAAGTTCATCTGTTTCGCACAGAATACTGAAAGCTCGGTCTATTCTATAAATACCGTATTTTTGCAAAGCTATTACATAATCATTTAAGAAAAAAGGACTTACTCCAACACTACGAGCTATTTCATATTTGTTTTGTTCGCTAATCCGACCGGATTCTGCTAACTTCCATAGAGAAATAAAAAATCTGGTTAGAATGGACATAATTAGCATTTCGGCTCTATCGACAGCAAGCATATTCTGAAGGATATTTAAGCTGGTGTGCAAATCTTTAGCTCCTACAGCTTTTTGAAGTTCGAACACATTAAATTGGCGTGAAGTGCCAACTACGGCAATTGCGTCATCGGCATTGATTTCTTTTTTTTCCAATACGTAAATCAGCAATTTATCTAATTCATTATTAATATCTCGAAGCGTAGGGTTGGTGTGCGAAAGCAAGATTTCAATTGCGGGATCTGAAATAGTTTTTCCTTTTGCTTTTAATCTGTTTTTAACCCAAGCTGGGAAAGTATTATCCCAAACCTTTGGAAACTCTATCCATTGATGTTTGTCAAGTATTACATCAAACGGGAACTTCGCAGCTTTCATAGCTTTGTATGCTTTATCTTGATTTTTAGTGGTTAGCAAATTCTTTGATACGCCATTCAAGCTATCAACTTCTGCAGTCAATACTAAAAAGGTCGAAGGTTGCGGAGATTGCAAATATTTATATAAAGCTGTTTTTTCAACAGACTTCTTAGAAGTTCTGCCGGAGAAATACTTATCGAAATTTTTGATAATTACTGCTCTTTTTTCAGAAACAAAAGGATACGAACGGCAAATATCCATCGCTTTATCCAAAGATATATCGTCAGATTTCAACATGTCAAAGTCATATCCGGTTGACACATTTGGGATAATTTGTTTGATGATAAAGTTAAGTGCTTCATCTTTTAAAAATTCTTCTTCTCCGTATATTAGTAATACTTTGGGTAGTGCTTTTATATCTAACTGCTTGATATTATCGATCATATTAATTTTCCGAATTATTCGATGTAGAAGATAGTTCGTTAATAGCATTAGCTTTATTCGAAAGCTCTTTAAAAACTTTACGGAGTTTATCGACCAATTGATGAATATTTATGGGTTTAACAATATAATCAACGATATTTAATTTAACTAATTGAGCTAATAAATCTAAATTTGCAAGAGCTGTACAAGCTATTACTGCTATTTCATTAGTTTCCTTGACTGCTCTCAAATGCTTTAGCATCGTCAAGCCATCCATAATCGGCATTTGCATATCTAAAAATATAATATCGGGCTTAAAATTTTTCAAAATTTCAAACGCTTCTTTGGGATTAGGAGCTTCGACGACTTCTGCTTTAAAATAGCTTTCGACAACCTTTTTTATAAATTTTCTATACGCTACTTCGTCGTCCACAATTAGAATTTTACTATTTTCGGGATTCATTTTGATAAACCGTTAATTTATTTATGGTTTCATTACTAAAATTTTTATTGGCACTTCGCCTGTCTCAACTAAACGAAGTAAAGATCTTTTAATATCGGTTGTTATTATTTCCCCTCTCGCGGCTAATAGCATACCATAAGAAGAATAATAATCTTCAGCTATTATCCAACCCGGCTCTACTTTGTTAATTGCTAATCTCATTACAGTCGAGCAACCGATTGTAGTTCTTTCCTCATCAATCAATTCAGAAAACACTTCGACTACTTTCGAATCGAACAAATGACCAGATTTCAATGTAATATAGTTTATAGCATTAGCAAATCGAGTTTGAGTAGATTCTATATACGCAGAACTATTCGAATACATTACTGAAGAAGTTGGATTAGAAAATTTATCTTTTGCTCTTCGGTAAAAAATATTATGATATGTATCGACTACTGCAATAATAGCCGCACCCGGCATTATTTCCTTACCTTGTAGATGATTAGGGAATCCGGAGCCGTCTATGCGTTCGTGATGTTGCAAAATAATTTTAGCAATATTATTAAATTGTGATATTTTGCTGAGAATTTTATGCCCTAAAGTTGGATGCATTTGATACTGCAATAATTCGCTTTGGTTCATTTCAGATTGGAATTTCGATAAGATTGACTCTCTAAGAGCAATTTTACCAATATCATGAAGCAAGGCAGCTGTTTCCACCTCAAATATCTGTTCATCGTCCAGACCTAACAATTTGGCGATTTCTGCTGATTTATAAGCCACAAATCGAGAATGGCTACCTTCGTAGAAACGTTCTTGAGTAGTAACTAAAGTACTCAATATTTGAATAATACCATAGAACTGCTCTGCGGCTGTGGTAGCGAGATCATCTAATTGACTTTCAAGCTCTTTTATTTGTTGTTGCTCTTCCATTCTTCTATTCTAAATTTGCTTTAATTGGTTTAGACACTTGAAAACCTAAAAATATATTCGCAACATCATAAAATGTTGACGGCATATCAGTAACGTAAAAATCAATTTTGGGTTGCGATGATAATTTTTCTTGTTCATCAGCTAATAATCCGGACTCAGCCAGCAATCTAATAGCTTTCACGGCAGCATGCTCGCCCGAATCAATTAGATTTACATTGGGCAATACCTCGCTAATTAATTGCTTTAAAAGAGGATAATGCGTGCAACCTAAGACTAAAGAGTCGATACCGTGTGCCTGAAACTCACCCAGATATTCTTCGGCAATTTTTTTGGTTACTTCGTGCCTTAGCATTCCTTCTTCGACTAAAGGTACAAATAGCGGACAAGCTTTCGAGAAAACTTCTACGGAATCATTACCAGAAATCTCAATTATCTCATTTTGATACGCCTTGCTCTCAATAGTAGCACGAGTACCGATAACGCCTACTTTATTATTCTGAGTAGCTTGAAGTACAGCTTTAGCAGCAGGATTAATCATACCGATTACCGGTACATCTACCATATCCTGCACTACTCTCAAAGCAATCGCCGAAGCAGTATTACAAGCGATTACTATCAATTTAACGTCTTGATTTATAAGAAATCTGGCACATTGTTTTGAGTATTCGATTACTGTTTGTTTCGATTTATTACCATAAGGCACTCGAGCAGTATCGCCTAAATAAACGTAACGTTCACTCGGCAAAAAACGAGCGAATTGCTTCAACACGCTCAATCCTCCGATACCGGAATCAAATAATCCAATTGCACTATTTTGATTTTTCATTTTATAACTAATATAACTGACAAAGTTAAGAAAACAAATATAAGTTAGAAATACGACTTATTCAAATATTATCTAGCTTTTTACTACAAAAGTGATAGCATCCTGATATGAAGTCGGAGCTTTAAACTTGCACG
The DNA here is from genome assembly GCA_964539225.1 of uncultured Hyphomicrobiales bacterium. Taxonomy (GTDB): domain Bacteria; phylum Bacteroidota; class Ignavibacteria; order Kapaibacteriales; family UBA2268; genus CALLXS01. The sequence goes on from CAZIIZ010000190.1 coordinate 5,861, forward strand.
GGGCTATAGCATCGAACCTTGCTACAGATTTGTTGTTTACATTACACGGTTTATTTAGTTGAAAAAATTCTACTTTTATAGCACCGTCGTGAACCGCAGGATTATCTGAGC
>CAZIIZ010000191.1:0-5956 GCA_964539225.1 uncultured Hyphomicrobiales bacterium
CATAATAGTAGTCCACAGCAGAATAATTGAAAATATTTTGGTACGCTTAGGAATGCCTTGACCGGAGCGATAATTGCGAATATAATTTCCAAATACACGATTATTCAATAGGAAATGATTGAGCCGTTGCGAACTCTTGCTAAACAACCAAGCCGATAGTAATAGAAAAGGAGTAGTCGGCAGAATCGGCAGAAACATACCGATAATTCCCAAGCTCAATGATAATAGCCCAAGACTTGCCAATATGTATTTTTTCATTAGGATTTAGAATTCTCTTGATGATATTTTGGGGCAAGGGCTATAATTTCAGCAGGGCGATTCGAACCCATAGCTTTAACTTTATATCGCAATGCTTTTTGGAAATGTTTTTCGTTGTCGATAGAATAAGCTCCGAGTACCATATTGCATTTAATTGTATCCTCGCTTACTGCTTTAGTAATTCCGCTTAAACTGCAAATATAGGCCTCTATTCCTATCATATTTTGTAATTCAGATGGAGAAATCGGATGATTCGGAATGCGAATTCCGGCGGTAGGCATTTCTGGATATTTCTGTTTGATTAGTCCGAGCATATCATAGCAAAATGAAGCGAGCATTATTTGGTCTTGCACTCCTGCCTTGTAAATTTCATTCATTAATATGTCTAAGTATTCAGCAGAATTAATGTCGGCTTGATGCTTAATCTCTAAATTGAGATAGATTTTGCCCTTCATTAATTGGAATAATTCGGCAAGCTCCGGGATTCGTTCGCCTTTGAATTCCGGTGAGAACCATTCGCCTACGTCAAGCTTTTTTAAATCGTCGAAATTCATTTCGCCTATGCTTTTTTTTCCTGATTCAGAATTTACAAAAGCGTTGTGATGTATCACTATTCGCTTGTCCGATGAAAAGTAAATATCAGTCTCAATCATATCCGCTCCAGCATCTATCGCTCTGCTGAAAGCACTTATCGTATTCTCAGGAGCATAGTAGGAATCACCGCGATGAGCAGCTATAATTATATCTTTTGCATTATTGAATTCTCTTAGACTTTGCATACATTTATTATGATTTTTTATATCAATTCTTATAATATCAAAATTAACACTTTTTATTTAGATTGCAACAATATTTAACTTAATAATTCCGCTCGACAATAATCGCCTTCGTTGCTTAAGATTTTAACATTGAAATACTCTTTCGGCAAATCGCTTTCAGACTTGAAATGCACTCGCACGTAATTATCCGTCCAAGCCGATATTTCTTGTCTATCCGCAAAATATTTTTCTGGAATTATTCTGGCTACAGAGCCAACACATTTATTATGATATTTCGCTTTTTTGCTGTCTGACAATTCTCGCAGTAATTTTGTTCTCTGCTTTTTTATCGTCTTTGGAATTTTGTCTTCAAATTTCGAAGCCTTGGCTATATCTCTGTCTGAATATGTAAATACATGAAGATACGCGAAATCTGTATTCTTGAGTAATTTATACGTTTCGTCGAATAGTTCATCTGTTTCTCCGGGAAAACCGCAGATTACGTCTATCCCGATGCAACAATTCTCAATTTTACTGTGAATTCTCGATATTAAATTTGCAAACGTCTCCGCATTGTATCGGCGATTCATCTTTTTGAGAATTGTATCGCTACCGCTTTGCAATGGAATATGAAAATGAGGACAAAACACCTTCGACTCGGCGATAGTATCTAATATTTCATCAGTTACTAAATTCGGTTCAATTGATGAGATTCTCAAGCGAGATTGAATAGGCAATTCGGAGATCATCTTAACGGCATCTGTAAAATTCTCACCGCTTTTAGATTTATATTCACCAATATTGATGCCGGACAGCACGATTTCTTTCGCTCCGTCTGCATTTAATTTTAAAATAGATTCCTGTAAATCGTCGAATTCCATACTCCGAGAGCGACCGCGAGAATATGCTACCGCACAATATGTGCAGTAATAATCGCAACCGTCTTGAATTTTTAATGCGATTCGAGTATGAACTTCGTTGTCAATAGAAGTAGCAAAATGAAATTCGGAATCCTTCAGCATATCTGTGTGAATTTCTGGTTCGGATTTTTTAGCAAAATCGTTCACCAAATCCAATATCTTGAATTTTTCTTCATTGCCCAAAATAATATCCACGCCCTCAATTTCGGCAATTTCTTCTGGTTTCAATTGCGAATAACAACCCATTACTCCGATAAAAGCATTAGGATTGTCTCGTCTAGCCTTGCGAATAGTTTTGCGACAGTCCGAATCTGCTTGATTCGTTACCGTACAAGTATGAATAAATACAGCATCAGCCGATTCGCCAAATTCCACGATTTGATGATCGGCGGCTTTAAACTGTTCTTGAATTGTCGAAATCTCGGCGAAGTTTACCTTGCAACCGATATTATAAAATGCTACTTTCATCTATTTCTGCTTAGTATAAATTCTTTTTCAATAATGCCAATTTATTAGTCAGTACCGCAAGGCTCTGCAATAAATGAGCTTCTTCTACAATTATGTTTGCCGGCACTTTCAATCTGCACGGTAGCAAATTCCATATAGCCGATACTCCGCCTTCGACCAATATATTGGCTACATTTTGGGCGACTGCTTCTGGAACGGCGATTATTCCGACTTTGACTTTCATCAATTTTGATAGTACTACTAATCGCTCTATATTCAATATCTCAACGCCATTAATGGAAGTACCAATTTTTTTCGGATCATTCTCGAATGCTGCAACTATTTTAACGCCTAAATTCTTCATACTTTCGTAGTTTAGAATGGCTCTACCTAAATTGCCCACGCCGATTAAAAATGCACTTTCACTTTCCTCCCAATGCAGACACTCTTTGATAGCATTTATTGTAGGCTCGATTTGAAAACCTATTTTAGGCTGCCCCATAATTCCTGTAAATTGCAAATCCTTACGCACTTGTGTCGGATCGAATGACAATTCATCGGCAATTTTAGTAGAACTAACCATTACGCTACCGCTATCCAATAATTTCTGTAAGTAAACGACGTAATACGAGAGTCGTTTTACTGTCGGCTCAGGTACTAAATATTTTATTTTTTCTTTGCTCATTATATCAGTCTTTATTTATTGATAAATATCATTCGATATATAAATACCGATACAAATTTAACAAATATAAGTGTTAAATGCAAGAAATAGTTTCTCTGATTCGAAATATATTTTATTTTTACTTAACACTCTGTTGAAAAAGTAAGAAAATTAGTCATTCTGAGCGTAGCGAAGAATCCAATACGATCGTAACTACATACAAGGCAATGGATTCTTCACTTCGTTCCTAATGACACAGATGTTCGTTAGAACGTTTATAAAAGCTAAGTCAAAGATAGTCTTGTCATACTGAGGTATCAAAGAAAACTGCGTTTTCTTTGATACCTCAGAATGACCAGTTTCCCCGATGATACATTTTCAATAGACTGTTAATCCTAAAATTTTCAAGATTTACGTAATATGAATTCCAAAAGTTATTGATTACTCTTAATTTTTGATGCTTACATTTTTAGAAGTCCAACAATAATCAATAAGAGTGCAACTCCTTCGGTGTCGTTTTAATCTGACGGAACTAGAATGTTACTAACGTTTAACAGCTACGCTGTATAAGAATAATTCGTATCATTACTACGTAGGAGTTAAACGTTAGTAACTGAATGAAATTCGCCTACTTCCCCAACTCCTTACTACCGATTATACACATCTTCGGCAATACCGATGAATACTGTCATTCCGGTTTTGCTCGAAGACTCGCTCGCAGGAATGACAATTCTGAAAGATGTGTATAATGGACAGATTCTCGGCTTCCCAATAAGTAGTACTAACCTTATAAACGCTTTTATTCGTATGCTCTTTCGTACGAAATGTTAATAAATTCTATACAAATAATGATAAGTATAATGGATAGCAGTAAGTATTTACTTTATTATTTCCACCGCTTAGAATAAGTATTTTTCTTTATCTCAATAATTTGTCGTAATTTTGTAGTCTTATAAATATAACAACATTCTTACAAATATAAAATAACGGAGAAAAACCAAAATGGCAGACGACAAGAAAATTATTTTCTCGATGGTGGGATTAAGTAAAATTATTCCGCCTAACCGTCAGATTCTTAAAGATATATATCTATCATTCTTCTACGGAGCGAAAATCGGTATCATCGGTTTGAACGGTTCCGGTAAGTCAACACTTCTGAATATTATCGCAGGTCTCGACGATGGTTACCAAGGGCAAGTAACATTTGCACCGGGCTATACAGTTGGGCATTTGCCTCAGGAACCGCATTTAGACGAAAATGCGACAGTAATCGAAATCGTTCGTCAGGGCGTGCAGGAAGTAGTCGATTTATTACAAGAATATGACGAAATCAGTGCTAAATTCGCCGAACCAATGGACGACGAAGAAATGAACAAAGTAATCGAGCGTCAGGGTCAATTGACCGAGATTCTCGATGCTCATGATGCTTGGGAATTAGACAGCAAATTGGAGCGTGCTATGGACGCATTGCGTTGTCCGGATGGAGATGCTAAAATTAGTGTATTGTCCGGAGGCGAACGCCGCAGAGTGGCTCTATGCCGTCTATTGCTGAAACAACCGGACATCCTATTATTAGATGAGCCAACCAACCACTTGGATGCTGAATCTATACAGTGGTTAGAACAATTCTTGCAGCAATATAAAGGTACCGTTATCGCTATCACCCATGATAGATACTTTTTGGATAATGTTGCCGGATGGATTTTAGAACTTGATCGCGGTGAAGGCATTCCTTGGAAGGGTAACTACACAAGCTGGTTAGAACAAAAATCTAAACGCTTAGAGCAAGAAGGAAAATCGGAAACTAAACGTCAGAAAACATTGGAGCGTGAATTGGAATGGGTGCGTATGTCGCCAAAGGGCAGACATGCCAAAGCCAAAGCTCGTTTGAGTTCTTATGAGCAATTATTGAATCAGGACGTTAAGCAAAGAGAAGATAAATTGGAATTATACATTCCGAACGGACCGAGATTGGGTAATAACGTAATCGAAGCCGAGAATTTATCTAAATCTTATGGCGATAAAGTATTATTCGAGAATTTGAATTTCTCGCTTCCTCCTGCTGGTATTGTTGGTATTATCGGACCAAATGGTGCCGGTAAAACTACTTTATTCCGTATGATAATGGGTCAGGAAACTCCCGACAGCGGAACTATCAAAATTGGCGAAACAGTTAGTATCGGTTATGCCGATCAAACCCACGGCGACATTGATCCAGAAAAGAACGTGTGGGAATGTATTTCCGGCGGTTCAGACGAAGTAGTACTCGACGGTCGCTCTATGAATTCTCGTGCTTATGTGTCGAAATTCAACTTCAACGGACCCGACCAGCAGAAAATGTGTGCAATTCTTTCCGGCGGTGAGCGTAATCGCTTGCACTTAGCATTGACTTTGAAAGCTAATGCAAACGTATTGCTACTGGATGAGCCAACAAATGATATTGACGTGAATACTTTGCGTGCCTTAGAAGAAGGTCTCGAAGGATTCGCCGGCTGTGCGGTAGTCGTATCCCATGATAGGTGGTTCTTGGATAGAATAGCTACTCACATTTTAGCTTTCGAAGGCGATTCTGAAGTGTATTTCTTCGAAGGATCTTATTCGGAATATATCGAAAATCGCAAGAGACGTATCGGCGATATTACTCCTCATAGAGTAAAATTCAAAAAATTGATTCATTAGAATCCCGATTACTTATTAAATCAAACTCCTTCAATGCTTCGATTGTGTTGAGGGAGTTTTTTTTATTATCTGTCCAACATTATTTGAAGAATTGATCGATATTTCGTAATTTTGTTAGTGAAAACTTATTAAACCTTCGGAAGGGTTAAGAAACCTTCCGAAGGTGGAAGATAGAGAAGTAAAAATCTTTACCTTCCGACAGTTTCTTAACCTGTCGGAAGGTTTGGCTG
>CAZIIZ010000192.1:0-5896 GCA_964539225.1 uncultured Hyphomicrobiales bacterium
TTATATAACATTTATCATTAGTTTCATTAAAATTAAATCTAGTATTTAATGGATTAATTAACTCAATCAGTCAATTCATTTTTCATTAACCGTCTGTTCATGATTTAGGAATTAAATAAAAATTTAGTATCTGTTTTAAAAAAAAAAGACCGGATTTCTATTGACAGAGAAACCCGGTTAGGTGAGAACTAATCGTATGAATATTAAGAAAATATTATAATCAGAAAGATGTTGTGGTTACTTTTTGACTAACCGTAACAGTTTTCTTTAATGATATAGTTGAAAATCGTATAAACAAATTTATTCAACGAAAATTTTATATTATCTTTGACTGTACAATTTCGTACAACGTTTGTATTATCAATTCCAAGCAATAGACACCATATTGGTATAATAGTTTAATAATCAATTGCTTTATTTAGCAAATAATTAAGCCTAAATGCAAAAATCCTAAATCAGATTAGGCAATTGTCAGAATTAATATGGCAAAATAATCAGAGAAATTTCGTATTTTTGATACTTATGCTAGAAGTCAAATGGGAATGAAAAAATGATAACATTAGAAAAAATCGATATATTTAATAAGTACAGTGGCGATAGTTATGGTTTCGCAAAGTCTGCCAGTGAAGCTTATAAGGCTTTATTTGAAGCCAATGAATGGATGCAAATCGAAAATTTCTTTATTGACATTGAACGAATAAATAAACAGTTTGTCTCTCAATCATATATAAATCAAACACTTCAAAGACTCAAGGAATATTGCGATGATTTGGCTTTTGTAGCCTTAGTTGATACAATTGAATTTTATGCCGATTTTCAACGAGTTGCCGAATTATTAAGAAAAATCAAATCGTTTATTACTCCCGAAGCTGATACTCTATGGGCTGCTTATGATAATGCTGAAGTGTTCTTAAATGATTTAAACATTGATATTGAAAATATTGAGAATTGTAATTTTGAAAGTTTGCATAATGTGAATGCTGAATTTTTAGTCGCCAGTACTTATCAAGAGCTTTCGCTGTCTAATGGATGGAGCAATCAATATTTAGTTATCGCTGAGGATTTCGACAAAATTTATGAAAAAATTTGTAAATGGAGTGGGCAGTCTAATATATCCGAACCCAAACCAACTCTATTCCAGAGATTTTCTAAGATATTCAAATAGCTGATTTATAAATTACTGTTTTGTTTTTTGAACTTGCTTGGATTGTGTAACTATCATACTCTGTCCCACTACTCTTCAAATATAAAGAAAATATGGCAAAATAATCAGAGAAATTTCGTATTTTTGCCTTTTTAAATTTATAAATATTTGAGAGAATACACGAAGATGAAAGCAGAATTCCCAAAAGCATATCAGCCGAAGACGGCAGAAAATAAATGGTACGAGATTTGGCAGAATAATAAAATCTATCATGCCGACGAAAACTCACCAAAACCTAAATACAGTATTATGATGCCGCCGCCGAACGTAACCGGCATTCTGCACTTCGGACACGTCTTGAATAATACTTTGCAAGATATTTACATCAGATATAAACGTATGGACGGTTACGAAGTTTGCTGGTTTCCGGGCTTAGATCACGCCGGAATCGCCACTCAAGCTCGCGTAGAAAAAGAATTAGCCAAAGATAAAATCTCTCGCTACGACTTAGGCAGAGAAAAATTCCTCGAAAAAGTATGGGAATGGAAAGAAATGTACGGCGGAATAATTCTAAAGCAATTACGCTATCTCGGCATTTCCTGCGATTGGAGCAGAACTCTATTTACTATGGATGAATTAGCCTCGAAAGCCGTATCGAAAGTATTCGTTAAATTATTCGACGAAGGCTTGATATACAAAGGCAAGAGAATTATCAATTGGTCGCCTGTATCGCAAACAGCTTTATCCGACGAAGAAGTAGAATTCCGTGAAGTTAAAGAACATTTATTCACTATGCGTTATATGTTTCCGGATGGTAGCGGATATTTATCGGTTGCGACTGTTCGCCCGGAAACAATTTTCGGTGACGTAGCTGTTGCGGTTAATCCTGAAGATGAAAGATATAAACACTTAATCGGCACTACGGTAATTGTACCGTTAGTAGGCAGAGAAGTGAAAATTATCGCCGATGAATATGCAGACCCAACGTTCGGAACTGGTTGCGTTAAAATCACTCCGGCTCACGATCCAAACGATTTCGAGATTGGCTTGCGTCATAATTTAGAAATGATTAATACTATCAATCCTGACGGTACTCTAAATGAATTAACTGGCGAATATAATAATATCGAAAGATTCAAAGCTCGCAAGTTGATTTTAGAGAAATTGAAAGAATTAGATTTAATTGAGAAAATTGAAGATTATACGCACAACGTAGGATTCTCTCAGCGTGGCGGAGAGCCGATAGAACCGTATCTATCGGATCAATTCTTCGTTAATATGAAGCCTCTTGCTGAAATCGCTTTAGAACCCGTAAAATTAGGCGAAATCAAATTCCAACCTGAGCATTGGGTGAAAACTTACGAACACTGGATGAACGGCATTCGTGATTGGTGCATTTCTCGTCAATTATGGTGGGGACATAGAATCCCGGTTTATTATACTCCGGAAGGTAAATTTACAGCCGCTGAGAGCGAAGCTGAAGCAAGAGTGAAATTAGGCGTTGGCGATGACGTGGAATTACGTCAAGAGTCCGACGTATTAGATACTTGGTTCTCATCTTGGCTATGGCCGCTAACTACAATGCACTGGTTAGAAGACGGTACTGAAGAACCAAATGCCATAATGAAAGCATTCCAACCGACTGATTTACTGGTAACCGCACCGGATATTATTTTCTTCTGGGTTGCGAGAATGATAATGGCGAACAAGAAATTCAATAACGAAGTAGCTTTCAAGAATGTTTATTTTACTTCTATGATTCGTGATGGCAAGGGCAGAAAATTGTCTAAATCCTTGGGCAATTCTCCAGATCCATTGAATATTATTGATAAATACGGTACTGATGCGGTTCGCTTTACTATGATTTATTTATCGCCGCTCGGACAAGATGTGAAGATGGATGTCGATGTGGACGCTCAAGATATTCCATCAATGGAAATCGGCAGAAACTTCGCAAACAAAGTATGGAATGCCGGAAGATTCTTATTGATGAAATACGATGATTTGAATATTGAAGAGCAAAATGGATTCGATATGGAGCAAACAATTTCTGATGCGGAATTAACTTTCGCTGATAAATGGATTCTATCTCGTTTCAATACTACTTTAGAAACTACTCGCAAATCATTAGATGATTATAAAGTAAATGATTTCTCCAAAAACTTATATGACTTCATCTGGAGAGATTTCTGCGATTGGTATGTTGAAATTATGAAAGTCCAACTCAATTCATCTGATGATTTGAACTACAAATATAAATTATTAAAATTCGCAGTTGGTCTATACGAACAAATCGTTAAGATTCTACATCCGATTATGCCGTTCATTACAGAAGAAATTTGGCATTTATTGGGCAATAGGGCAGACGATGAGTCAATTTCTCTGCAAGATATTCCGAAATTCGAAGAGAAAAATGTACATACCGAAATTGAGAAAAACTTTGAGTTAATGCAATTAATAGTTGAAGAATTCCGCAGACTTCGTTCGGGCGTGAATATTCCACCTCAACAAAAAGTTCCGGTACAATTGAACATCAAAGATGCCGATTTGTTCGCCGTGTTTGAATCTCAGAAAGATATTCTAAAGAACTTCGCTAAAGCATCAGAAATTCACATCAAGAATGACAGCGAAAAGGTAGAAAATGCGATGTCTTCCGTGGTTCGAGAAATCGAATTGCACTTGATTATCGAAGGTGCGATTGATAAAGATAAAGAACGTGAAAGATTGCAGAAAGAAATCGCAAGATTAGAAGGCAATATCATGGGCTGCGAGAGAAAATTATCAAATGAGAAGTTCGTAAATAATGCTTCACCGCAAGTAGTCGCCAGTGAAAAAGAAAAATTGGCTTCGATGCAAGAATCTTTGGCTAAAGTTAAAGAGAACTTACAGAATTTATAATTTCTAACTCTATAAAAAAAGCCTGCATATCTCAAAATTCAGCGATGAATCAAAATATGCAGGCTAATTTTTTATAGCAAATTAGAATAATTTAGTAATCTTTTCTTTTGGATTAGCTTTGCGTATTGGTTCAGGAGCTTCATCTGAGTCGACATCGTCATCGTCGTCGTCCCAATCGTCATCATCTTCACCAAATATACTGTCTAGATCGTCATCGTCGTCTAAATCATCGAAAATATCTGCGAAACTTTCGCCGTTCTCAAAGGCTATTTTTGTTTTTTTGGCTTCTTCTATCATTTCCTTGATAATACTATCAATTTTTTCCGGTTTATGGTCGTAGTAGGAAGAATAAAGATTAAGAAGTCTTTCCCAATTCGGGAAATGATTAACTTTTGAGAAAGCCAGAAACGAAGAAACTGTTGGATCTATAATCGTAAGCAAATTATGTTCACGAGCAGATATCAAAGCATCTTCTAATTCATCGAATAAAACTTCTTCTATTTCAAATGTACCATCAATAAACTCGCCATTCATACTCGCTATACCAATAAGGCAATTCACAAATTTAAACTGAAGAACAATTTTACCGGCATGATTATTTGAAATTTTGAAATATGTTTCGATAGCATTCAAAGCAGAATCATAGCTGATATCTAAAAATCTATCAAAAAACACTAAATCATCAATTAGCATGCTAAAAGCATTGAATTGCTCGTGATGATTTTCGATTAGTAGTATTTCGAAAATATCTTCATTGATTTCACTAATCCCTATCGCTTTGGAGATTAAATTAATTATATCATCCTTTTTCATTTTCTTCAAAGTTGTTATAATAGCTTCCATCTTATTATAATCCTATCTAAATTTGGTAAATAAATAATTCTAATTCTCTGTATTCAAATTTAAGAAATTAATTGGAAATATTAAATGAATTATTTTTATCATCCAAACATTAATTCCGAAATTATAGCAGTCAACAAATGGAGTAAATACATTAGTGATAATAATACTCCATCCAAAAAAAACACTTAATTAAGGCGTGATTCCTTATATTTTAAATTATTTTAAACAGGAATATTATATAAAGTAGCACCGTCGTGGTCATAGTGCTGAATTTAAGTCATAAGTTTAAAGAACGAAAACTATCAACTTATTTGCTTCTGAAATCATAATAATATTGAATATGGAACTTTCAAAATATCAATTATTCTTTTAATGATACTTTTCACCATTTTGTTAAATTAACCAAAATAAAGCTATATCTACTTCGTTATAACTGCTTAATATTTATGTTTCTTAGTAAATATTATAGTTTAGTGATAATTGCTTTGATAATTAATCATATTAATTTATATTATAGAGAAAAAAAGGGAAATAGGAATGATTTTCGACTTAGAAATGATTAAAAAAGTTTATGCTGAATTTGCCGGCAAGGTAGATGCAGCTAAAAAATTAATCGGTAAGCCGATGAGCTTCGCCGAAAAAGTATTATATGCTCACTTGCATGCAGACAGCCCATTGGCTAACTTCAAACGTGGAGCGGATTACGTAAATTTCGCACCGGACAGAGTAGCTATGCAGGACGCTACTGCTCAGATGGCATTATTGCAATTTATGCAAGCAGGCATTCCTAAAGTTGCCGTGCCTTCGACCGCCCATTGCGATCATTTAATTCAAGCTCAAACCGGAGCTACTGAAGATTTAAAAACCGCAAATGATGTAAATAAAGAGGTTTATGATTTCTTAGCTTCCGTTTCGAACAAGTACGGTATTGGTTTCTGGAAGCCAGGAGCTGGTATTATTCACCAAGTAGTATTAGAAAATTATGCTTTCCCTGGCGGAATGATGATTGGA
>CAZIIZ010000193.1:0-5886 GCA_964539225.1 uncultured Hyphomicrobiales bacterium
GAAATTGGGGTATCAGCCAAGAACAATCATGAAGCTGTAAAACATTCTCGCTTATCGCACCTAATAGATTTCGGCGAAAAATGGGTTGGAGTTAAGGTTTCACAAGAATATTTCGATAGTGTTACTCCAATTTTTAATAATTTGCAAGAATTAAGAAAGGAAAGTAATGCTACAAAAAAATGGAGCGAATTGGGCGATTATCATACGACAGTATATTTGCCAATATTAAAAGCATTTATTAATGAGTTGGAAAAATTAAATAGAGAAAATCCGAATATCCCTTCTAATTTGGTCTCCTATTTAATAGGAAATAAAGATTATTACAAAGTTATTAAAAGTAAAAACAAAGTCGAAATTCAAGCATACAATATTAACGGAACCTTAAATTTACCTTTTCAAGAGATTGAACCAAAGTATAAAACTCCTATAATCCCACTACCAACCCAAATATTGGACATCGATTTCAAAGAAGACAGTAACACAACCGTTATAGTCACAATGGATAATGATTGGACTTTATCTTTCAGAATACATAATGCAAGCTCAAGAATTGAATCGTCCTTGAAATTTGATATTAATCTATTGAAATCACCGAAAATACTATTCAAAAACACATTAAATATAAGCAGGGATTAACTATGGAAATTATATCATTGTTTACCGGTGCCGGAGGACTTGATCTTGGTTTTCATAAAGCTGGGTTTAAAACTATTTGGGCTAATGAATTTGATTATACGATTTGGGACACTTTTAAGTATAATTTTCCGAATACTTTTTTGGATAAAAGAAGTATAGTCGATATTTCTTCATCTGAGGTTCCTGATTGTGTTGGAATAATCGGCGGACCTCCGTGCCAAAGCTGGAGTGAGGGCGGTGCCGGGAGGGGAATAAACGATAAAAGAGGTCAGCTGTTTTACGAATATATCAGAATACTAAAAGAGAAAAGACCTTTGTTTTTTCTTGCAGAAAATGTTTCAGGTATTTTACTACCCAAACATAGAGAAGCTTTCCAATCAATATTACATGAATTTAAATCTTTAGATTACGATGTTTCATTTTACCTTTTAAATGCAAATGATTACGGAGTGCCTCAAGATAGGAAAAGGGTAATTATTGTCGGATACCATAAAAGAATGGGTAAACATTTCACGCCTCCTGCTATGATGACTCCAAGACCAGTATTAAAAGATGCTATTTGGAATTTAAGATTAGCGAAGCCCGCTTTAGATAAAAACTATACAAATGGTAATGAAAATCTATCTGCCCCAAATCATGAATATATGAATGGTGGGTTTTCATCAATATTTTTATCAAGAAACCGCGTGCGAAGCTGGGATGAGCCAAGTTTTACAATCCAAGCCGGAGGGCGGCATGCTCCAATTCACCCTAAAGCACCAAAAATGAAATTTATCGAACAAAACGTTCGCATTTTTGAGCCGGGGCAAGAGCATCTATATAGAAGACTTACAGTGCGAGAATGTGCGAGAATACAAACCTTCCCGGATGATTTTATATTTGTCTATAGAAATGTAACTGATGGGTATAAAATGATTGGAAATGCAGTCCCTGTGGAATTTGCAAAACATCTCGCAAATGTAATCTATAAAGATATTTTGGAATATAAAAAATCAGAGCAATAAAAAAAACTCCCTTCGCCCATAAATATATTTGAGCAAAGAGAGGTTTAAAATAGGTAAGAAGGAAGAATTATTTTGCTAAAACTTTAGTGCGTTCAGTTTGCATTCTGTCGTAATCGGCTACGAAAGCATCAATGCCCGCAGTAGTTAATGGGTGCTTAAGAGACTGCATCAATACGTTGTACGGTACTGTTGCAATGTCGCATCCGGCTTTAGCAGCTTGAGTGATGTGGTTCGGATTGCGGATAGAAGCAGCGATAAGCATAGCTTCGAGACCTTGCTTGTCCCACAATTCACAAATTTCATTCATCAAAGCATAGCTATCCACAGCTATATCGTCTAATCTGCCCATGAATACAGACACGTAAGTAGCTCCGGCATTTGCAGCAGCAAGAGCCTGAGTCGGGTTGAATACTAAAGTTACGTTAGTAGCAATTTCTCTATCGTATAATTGCTTAACTGCACCAAGTCCGGCAGGAAGCATTGGGATTTTGATAGTTGCATCCGGGAACCAAGATAAAATTTGGTCAGCTTCTGAGATCATTCCTTGAGTTTCAAGCGAATTAACTTCTACTGATAAATGTCCGCCTACTAATGAATGAATTTCTAAAATTCTTTGCTTAATATCAATTGTTGGATCTTCTTTAGCCAACAATGAAGGATTAGTAGTTACTCCGGTGATGAAGCCGTATCCGGCAACTTCTCTGATGTGATTAATATTTGCGGTATCTAAATACAATTCCATATTTTCTCTCCGATTGATTATTTATAAATATTATTTTGTTTCAAATCTTTGTCATCCCACTTGCCCCCATTCAAAGGAGGACTTTTTCTCATAGAGTTGTCTCATAAGTAGTCATTCTGAACGAAGTGAAGAATCCATTCTTTCGTAACTTACTGGTAATATTGGATACTTCGCTTCGCTCAGTATGACGATATTAATATTTTTTGTACTTATGGGATAGCCCCAGAAAACTTTAGATTAGCTACGCTGAACCAGAAGAATGATTTCCTGCATCCATCCGAAGACGGATTCCGCAGGAATGACACTACGATTCAATTTTTTCTTTGTCATTCCCAAGATTAGATTCCTACATCCATCCGAAGACGGATTCCGCAGGAATGACACTACAATTCAATTTTACTCATGTCATTTCCATGATTAGATTCCTGCATTCATCCGAAGACGGATTCCGCAGGAATGACACTACAATTCAATTTTACTCTTGTCATTTCCATGATGAGATTCCTGCATCCATCTGAAGACGGATTCCGCAGGAATGACAATTCAAATTTTATGCTACTTCGCCAATTACTAACGCTTTAGCTGAAGACAGCATCTCTAATGTTTTATCAACATTTTCTTTTGGAACGCATACAATCATACCAATACCAAGATTGAACACATGACGCATTTCTTCGTCGGTGATATTTCCTGTTTTTTGAATCAAATCAAATATCGGTAATGAATTCCAGCAATTCCAATCAATTTTTAATTGCAATTCGTCCTTGCGGAGAATGCGTTTAGTATTGCCCACGATACCACCGCCGGTAATGTGCGACACTCCGGTAGCAAGTTCTGCATCCAATACAGGCATTACTAAATGTAAGAATGACGGATGCACAGCCAATAAAGCATCGGCGATAGTGGCATTTAATTCCGGCACAAATTCATCTACTTTGAATTTATCTAAAAGCACTTTGCGAGCTAATGAGAAACCATTAGTCTGCAATCCGTTAGTAGGAATACCAATTAATACGTTTCCGGCTTCTACTCTCATACCGTTTAGGATTCTGTCCTTTTCGACTACTCCGACAATAGTGCCGGATAGGTCGTATTCGCCTTTTTGATACATTGAAGGCATTTCGGCAGTTTCGCCACCAATTAATGCACAGGAATTTTCACGGCAGGCTTGCACGAATCCACCAATTACTTGCTCGGCTACATCTGGGTTGAGTTCGCCGCAACCGAAATAATCAAGGAAGAATAAGGGTTTAGCTCCACAGCATAGAATATCGTTCACGCAATGGTTTACTAAATCTTGCCCAACAGTAGTGTGGCGATTAGCGGCAAAAGCTACTTTTAATTTAGTACCTACGCCGTCGGTAGAAGAGCATAGAATCGGATGTTTGTAATCCTCAAATTTTGCGTCGTATAGTCCGCCGAAAAGCCCAATATCCGCTAAAACTTTATCAGAAAAAGTAGAGCGAACCAATGGCTTAATTCTTTTTACGGTTTCTTCGCCGGCTTCGATATCCACTCCGGCGGCTTTGTAAGTATTGTTCATATTTCTAATTTTATTTATATGTGTAATAATATTCAATGATTAAAATCAATTTATAGTAGGTATAATTATTTTCCTAATCTCTTCTTGAAATCGGCGATAGTTTTCTCTAAACCATCATGTCTATTTACTTTCGCACGCCAATCTAATAATCTGATAGCTTTATCTGTGTTCGGTTGGCGAACCTTCGGGTCGTCCTGTGGCAAATCTTTATGAATGATTTTGCTTTGCGAGCCGCATAAGTCGATAACTTCTTTCGCCAAATCGAGCATAGTAATTTCGTCAGGATTGCCGATGTTAGTTGGTTCGCTTTCGTCGCTAAGTAATAATCTGCGAATACCTTCTACTAAATCATCCACATAGCACACCGAACGAGTTTGCATTCCATCTCCGAATACTGTTACGTCCTCGTTTTCTAATGCTTGCGAAATGAAAGCCGGAATAGCTCTGCCGTCGTTGATTCGCATTCTCGGACCATAAGTGTTGAATATACGCACGATACGAGTTTCCACTCCATGATAGCGATTATACGCCATTGTCATAGCTTCAGCGAAACGTTTAGCTTCGTCGTAAACGCCACGAATACCGACTGGATTAACATTGCCCCAATATTCTTCCGGTTGCGGATGAATTAATGGATCGCCGTAAACCTCGGAAGTAGATGCCAATAGGAATCGAGCATTTTTTTCTTTAGCCAGACCGAGGCAGTGCATAGTGCCGAGCGAACCCACTTTAAGAGTCTGAATTGGGAATTTTAAATAATCAAATGGAGATGCCGGCGAAGCGAAATGCAGAACGTAGTCTAAGTCGCCGGATAAATATATGTAATTTGTTACGTTGTGTTCTATTAATTTGAATTTTGGATTGCCGATTAAATGGGCTACATTTTCCGGCGTACCGGTTAAAAAATTGTCCATGCATATCACTTCGTCGCCTTCTTTTAGGAATCTTTCGCAAAGATGCGAGCCAAGGAATCCCGCTCCGCCCGTAATTAATACTCTTGCCATATCTAACTCTATTATTTACTAAAACAATAAAACACAAATATACGAAATTTCGACAAATTATTTTTATATGATAGTTAAAAATGTTTATTATGGTTATGGTAAATATAAATTATTGGTAGATATTTAGATTTATAGACTAGCCTAACTTGATAATACTATTGTTTCATATTAGTTAAATATTAATCTGACCAACTTCCAATCATTATTAAATTCTTTGAAAGTGAACACGAATATTTTCTCATTAGGATCTTGAATCACAGCATATTCTTTAATATATCCTCTGAACTCTTCGGAATAATGTCTGGGTATTCCATCTGAAATTTTGTAATTTAATGCAAATTTCTTTAAGTAAGGAAGAAAATATGAATCCATGATAGAATCGTACCCGGTACGTAAAATCTTGTTGTTGAAATATGAAAATATCAGAGTATCTTTCTTTTGTTCACTAATAAATCTATCAGGATTCTCCATAATCGTTTCAATCTGATTTTTACAATTATCATATCTATAATAATAAACCATGCCACCAATTATTGTGATGAGTAATATTAGAAGACCTAATATATATTTTTTCATTTCCCTTGACCTTCACTATATACTTGACCGATTATAGAATTTATATCAAAAACAAATATACGAAATTTCGACAAATTATTTTTATATGATAGTTAAAAATGTTTATTATGGATATGGAAATATAAATTATTGACAATTTGAGACAAAACTAAGGCAAGAACATTATTAAAGTCATTCCTGTGGAGCGAATCTTCGAGCGGATACAGGAATCTAAATTCTTGATAATACAAGTGAACTAACAGCTATCCTTCAAATTCTAAGATTATAGATTCCGGTATTTGCTCGAAGACTCGTAAAACCGGAATGACAAAACCATTCGAAGACTAGTAAAACCGGAATGACAAAACCATTCGAAGACTAGTAAAACCGGAATGACAAAAC
>CAZIIZ010000194.1:0-5869 GCA_964539225.1 uncultured Hyphomicrobiales bacterium
TCGAAGACTCGTTCCGCAGGAATGACAACTCTAATAGATGTGTATAATGGTTAGCTTATGCGGCTTATACAAAGAAAACTCCTTCAGACATTCAGAAAATGACTGAAGGAGTTTAAGAATTCAATTATTAATGGCAGCTATGGCTTTGGCAGCAATTCTCTACTGCTAATTTCTCCATTTTGTCGAAATCGAGATTGTCCACAATAGTGCGAACGCTTGTGCCATTTGCAATTCTGTAGGCAGTAATGCCCATAGATTGAAGATTTTGCAATGCACGAGCTCCCATTCCGGCTACTACAATTGCTTTAACGCCTTTGTCTCGGAGTGGAGTTATCGGGTTGCACTGACCGTGTTCGTGTTCAGCTTCGTTATTGCTCAGAACTTCGATTTCTTTAGTCTCTGTGTCGTAAATTAAGAAATACGGAGCACTGCCGAAATGCCCATAAGCAACGGAATCAAGTCCCATTGGTTCTTCTGTTGGGATGCATATTTTCATAAATTTTTACCTTTCTTTCTATGTTTGTAATATATTAAATCCAAAATATTCCATTGTATTTATACTGATAATAAATAAATATTCAAAGATCATTCGGTTTTATGCGGTATCTGAATATATTATTCTGTTGAATAAGTATTGTTTTCACTTGTTATCATTATTCCTAGGGCATTTACTAGTCGTATTCCCATTTTCGTCCAATACCATTTCTGAACCTTTGCATTTCGGACATTTCTCGGATTTGTTTTCTTCTGAATGAAATTTCCGCTTACAGCCTCGGCACACTACGAATAAGGAACTTCCTCCAATTTCTATAGAGCCTCCACTGATTTGTAAAGCCTTACCATTTATCAAGAAGTCGGCTATTTTCTTATGAGCCGAATTGATAATATTACCGAAGGTTTGCCTAGAAATATTCATCTGAGCGGCGGCTTTCTCTTGATATAGTCCTTCGTAATCTGCAAGCCGAATTGCTTCGTATTCGTCGATTGTTAGGAGTATTTCTTCTAAGTCGTGCTTCTGAATTCCGGCAGGCTTGAAATATACTGTATCGGGATTAGAAAATACTTTCCTGCATTTATTTGGTCTTGGCATCTTTTATTCTCGGTAATTATTAAATATGATTTTTCACTATTTCAATGATTTCTTTCGTTGGTCTGATTGGTTTTCTCGTTTTATTATCCACGAATGCTACTTGGATTTCGCTTCGGTTAATAATATTTTTAGATTCATTCGTAATAATATGAGTGAATACTAATCTGGCACCGACTAGCTTTACTTTAGTCTTGATTTGTAAAGTATCGTCATAGAAAGCCGGATTGCAATATTTCATTTTAGCCGAGACCACCGGCATAATTATTCCGCACATTTCAATATCTTTATAGCAAAGTCCAATGCTTCTGAATAGTTCCCAGCGAGCCTTTTCGTAATATACTAAATATTGCGAATGATGCACGTATTCCATCCTATCAGTATGACTATATTCTACTTTTACTTCAGTTACGAACACTTTACTTTTCATATATTTTAATCTTGTTATGATTGTGTCAATATTTACAATTACAAATATAATACATTATTGGCAAATGCCAATAATAAATTAAAATATTTTTTGGATTATATTCAATTTATATAATTGAATTGATAGGATTGGAATATCATATTATTCGATAATTATTTCATCTCCAGTAGAATATTTATATATCCCGAAGGCATTATAAAATTTAGATAATGTAGGAAAATCAACACAGTGCATAGGAAACAAATTAGGCACTTGTTCGGTTTTGAAATATTCAATTGTTTTATCCACTATACTTGGTTCGTTTGCTGATAAATGAAAACCACCGATAACAGCGTAAAGTTGTTGTCCACTAATTAATTTAGCATATTCGCAAATATTACAAATCCCCGAATGTGCACAACCGACGACAACTACGACACCTTTTGGGGTTTTAAAAAAGAGAGCTGAATCATCCTTCATATCATCGGATTTATAGCGTCCGAGTTCGAATGAATTAGTTCTGGGAATCTCAGATAAGAATATAATACCTTCATTTATTTCAATCGGATTGATGGAGGCATTAACCTCAAAATATGATTGAATATTTTTGATTTGATCGGATGGAAGCTTACTTAAAGTATCAGGATGAGTAACTAAAGTTTTTTTCATATTTAGATTCCAGAATCGCAAACCGCCTGTGTGATCCCAATGATGGTGCGACAGTACTACGCAATCTACTGATTTCAAGTCAATACCTAACTTCTCTGCATTCTGTAAATAGACATCTGTATGCCCGGTATCGAATAGCGTGTTAAAGCCATTATGCTGAATATATGCTGAAAATCCCCATTCAGATATACAGAATTTTGCTCCGGTATATCCGGTTTGATTTTCGCATAGTAGAGTAATTTTCATTATGTCAGTTCTTCTATGAAATTGTAAAGAATTATTTATATTTATTTATGACTACAAATATAATATATAACTAGCAAATGCCAATAACTATTTTAAATAATTGAAATCATTAATCGCATAATAGCTATATAATCACGCTAAAATGATTATATTTGCGTACTTAGAATTGCTTTGTAAAATGATAAATTGATATAAAAAAGATGAGTAAAACAAACACTCGAATAGTGAATGAAAAGCGGAATGCAGTAAGTTCGCAATATGTAATTAATATGCTGATGGCTACTATATGTATTGTACTGTCGGCTTGTGCGAATCCATTGCCTCCGTCGGGCGGTCCGGACGATAAAACTCCTCCGACTATTCGTGAATTCTCTCCGGCTAATGCTACGTTGAATTACAAAGATAAACCGATAGAAATTAAATTTAGTGAATATGTGGATAAAAATTCCGTGCTTGAGAATGTGCGTATTTCGCCCGAATTGCCATTGGAATATTCGTGGAGCGGTAAAAAATTAGAGATAACTCCTGCCCAAAAAATGGCAGATAATACTACATATTGCATAAGTTTAGAACCTAATTATAAGGACTTGAGCGGCAATCGCCCGACTTCTGCATTCTCGGTTATCATTTCTACTGGCAATACTATAGACAGCGGCAAAATTGTAGGTAAAGTAGTATCGCAGTCTCAGGGATATAGCGTTTTTGCTTATAAAATTGACAGTATAAATTGCGATACATTAAATATCGCAAATACTAAGCCGGACTATCGAGTGAAGCTCGGCTCATCTGGCGATTTTCAGATTCAGGCTTTGAAAAATGGTTTGTACCGCTTGTTTTTAGTTAATGATAGAAATGATGATGCTCTGTACAATGCTGGATTCGAAGAATTCTCTGCTGCCAATACGGACACGAAGGTATATGAATCCGATGGCACAATTCATTCGGATTTTGCACTTTTCTACAATGCAAAAAAAATTGACCACACCGCTCCCGAATTGAATTCTGCAATTGCTACGAGCGACAGAACGCTAAAGTTGATGTTCAGCGAAGCAATAGATACGAATTCAATTAATAATAAAGCTGTTGTTATAATTGACTCTGCGTCTAATGCACGAATGACATGTAAGGCGGCGTACATAGCTAATCCTAATACTGTTTTGCTAATTAGCGAATCGTCAATGGATAAAAATAGAATCTACTTCGCCGAAATTGATAATTCAGTGCAAGCTCTTCGTGATAGTTCGCAGAATCAGATGAACGGAATAATTCGCTCAGAACTATTTAGTGGGGCAGATACCGTGCCATCAGTTCCGCTTACATTCAAATCAAATATAAGCGATAGTGCAAAAAAAATCAGTTTGAAACAAAATATACGGCTTCAATTCACGCAGCCAATAAATGCCGTAGCGGCAGATTCTATCAGTCTAATCAATAACGCAAATAACAGCAAAGTAACTTTTCAAAGCAAATTAATTAATAGCTCTATTATAGAAATTATGCCCATAAATGAGCTGATGAGCAATACAAAATATCGAGCAGAATTCAAATTGAATGGAGTAACTTCCGTGCTTGGTGCGAAATTAGCAGACACGACTTTCTCCATTAATTTTACGACAGATGATTTGAGATTATATGGAGCTTTGTCCGGGCGAATCAAATTTAATAAATCGCAGGATACTGTGTCGCAATATGTTGTTGTGCTGGATTATGCCGGCGGTAGAAATCAATATACAGCGAAAACCGATAGTGCGATGAATTGGTCATTTCCAGCATTGCCGGAGGGAGAATATGTTCTGAATGTATATTGCGATTCAAATAGAAATGCTTGCTATGACGTAGGTGCGGCATTGCCATACTCTCCGTCAGAGAAATATTATTTGTTAGAGAAAAAGATAAAAGTTGCCCAACGCTGGAAAGTCGAGGACATGATTATTGATATTAGTAAATAATAAAATTAGAAAAGCAGATTACAACCTTCGTAAGGTTTTCCAATAGGGAAGGTATTCCAATTGTTGCAAGTATATTCATCTTATAAACCAAACCTTCCGAAGGTAGTTTAAATCTTTACCTTCCGAAGGCTTCTTAGTCCTTCGGAAGGTTTTCCAATAGGGAAGGTTTCCCAAATAGATTAGTCAATAAATTCTTTCGCAGTTGCTAATGAATTGATACAAAATTCTGCGTCAGGATTGAACTTAGCAAACTTAACCAAATCGGAAGAGTTTAGTAATTGAGAAAGCAGTTTATGCTTGGGTTCGCTCAATTTGTTGACTATTTGTTCTTCGATTTCGTTTGTAGTTAGCTCCATAGCCGCAAAGTCAAATTTTAATTCTAAGTAACGGCGTAAAGCATCGGACAGAGCCGAGAAATGGAGCTTTTGTTCGCCGGATTCCCATAATTTTTTCTGTTTTAATTGCTCAATTTCCAAGCGAAGCCATTCTTCTGGTGCCATTTTGGGGATTTCTCTTTTAGCTACTTCATTTATGGCGGTAATAGGTTTCTTTTTGGTTAATAGTTTATAGACTACAAATCCTATAATAATTACGGCTATACCAATCGCATACCACAGCCAATAATCTTTCCAATTCTTTTGCTCAACAATAATTGACTTAATTGGTCTTAAATCCTTCATCTTTGAAATATCAAGTGCCGAAAAAGTAATGCTAATAGATTGCGAATAATGAGGAATCATTCCGTTGGCATTGGATGTGAAAAATGTAAACGAAGGAATGGAGACTAATCCGCTATCGAAGGAAGTAATAAATATTTTCTGCGATAATTGCGTTTCTCCGTTTGATTTCACGGTGTCGATTAGCGATTTACTAATCAATTTGCAATTTGGAAGCGAATCCGGCAATTGCGGGAAAATAATTATATCTGAGCTACGTGCTATTAGTGTGATTGACACTCGCGAACCAATGGAAGTAGAATTGCAGTCGGCTTTTGAAGTAAATTCCTCTACAGCAAACAAACTTGTACTATAGAAGAATAATATAGGTAACAGAAATTTATATATGAATTTCATAGTTTTTTTTCTAAATTTGCAAAATCAAATATTTATGAACAGCAAAAATAACGTTTTACAAATTAAATTAAAACAAAAAAATGACAAATCTCAAACAAAATCTAACAGATAACCGTGATTTGGTAATTGTAACCCTTATTTCGGTACTTACTATACTATCTTGGCACTTTTTACCATTCGGCAGATTAGTACTGTACCCATTTATTATACTCGGCACTTGGTTTCACGAATTGGGGCACGGACTGACTGCGTTAGTATTAGGAGGTAATTTCCATAAATTAGAATTATTCTCGGATGGTTCGGGAGTGGCGTTCTGGAGCGGTGAAGTATTCGGGGGCAGTATCGGTCGAGCAATTGTAGCCGGCGGCGGACCGATAGCTCCTACAATAATCGGAGCTATATTTTTATTGCTTTCTCGTAATGCCAAACGAGCAAG
>CAZIIZ010000195.1:0-5868 GCA_964539225.1 uncultured Hyphomicrobiales bacterium
GCAAGGACTTTTTTGCGAAGACTTAAAAAAGTCCTTGATTTACAACATAAAAGGGCTAAGAAGCCTTTCGCAAGTTGATTACTTTTACCTTCCGACAGTTTCTTAACCTGTCGGAAGGTTTCTAAACTCAGCACTACTTCACCTTCCAATTCATTATTATTTAGTTTTTCTGATATATTTTTATTAAATTTCGATTTTATTTTTTAGACAATTATCGAAAAACACAAAAGGATATTATTAGATGAAATTATTAGATGGCGTAAGAGTTTTAGATTTGACCAATGTATTATCCGGTCCGTTTGCTTCGCTTCACTTGGCATGGCTGGGAGCAGAAGTAATCAAAGTAGAAAATCCTAAAGATGGCGATTTAGCTCGCAAATTAGGTTGCGTACCCGAATATAATAAAAAATTAATGGGTACCAGCTTTTTAGCTCAAAATGCAAATAAGAAATCAGTTACCCTGAATTTAAAAGAAGATAAAGCCAAAGAAATATTCAGAAAATTAGTTGCTACTTCCGACGTAGTGGTCGAAAATTTCCGTCCCGGCGTAATGGATAGATTGGGATTGGGCTACGAAACACTTAAAGAAATAAATCCGAAAATCGTATTCTGTGCTATTTCGGGCTTCGGTCAAACCGGTCCTGATGCCTTCAAACCGGCTTACGATCAAATTATCCAAGGCTTAAGCGGCGTAATGTCTATCAATGGCGACGAACGCTTAAATCCACTACGTGCAGGCTTTCCTCTATGCGATACTGTAGGCGGACTTAATGCTGCATTCGCTATTATGTCGGCTCTATATTATCGCGAAAAAACAGGCGAAGGTCAATTCATAGATGTTTCGCTGTTAGATTCTATTATGCCTTTAATGGGTTGGGTAGCTGCGAATTTATTAATCGGCGGACAGCAACCACAATTGCTCGGCAACGATAACTTCACAGCAGCTCCTTCCGGCACTTTCAGAACTAAAGATGGATTCATCAATATAGCTGCCAATAAACAAGAACAGTGGGAAGCTGTTTGCAATGTGTTGGAATGTCCAGAATTGTTAGAAGATCCACGATTCAAGGAACGCGATACTCGCAAAGCTAATCGCTTCGAATTGACTCCAATTCTCGAAGAAAGATTAATGCTGAATTCTACTGAATATTGGTCTGTGCATTTGAACAAAAATGGTGTGCCATCGGGCGAAATTCTTACTCTCGAGGATGCTCTTAAAGCTCCACAAGTAGAGCATCGTCAGACTTTATCGACAGTAACTGCCGAAGGCGTAGGCGAGATTAAATTATTCAATATGACTGCCAAATTAAGCAAAACTCCGGGTATGGTGGAAACTCCGCCCCCGACATTATCTCAACATACCGACGAAATATTCTCTCAATTGGGCTACTCGGATGAAGAATTAGCAGATTTAAAAGAAAAAGGAATAATTTAGTTTATTCCTTTCATAAAGCAAGCGTATTCTAACAGTCGGTTATTAATCTTTAATAGCCGACTTTTTATTCTTACCAAATAAATTTAGATTTTTAAATGTAACTTGAAAATTATGGACACTATAATTATATTCAATTTTGTTAGAATTACTAGCCCCATAATTAAAATCATAATCGCAAGTTACTTTCGCAAAAGTATAATCTAATGCGAAATTATTAACAAGCCAATTAATAACTTTATTGTCGTAATACTCATTTAATATTTTGAGTATTCCTGTTGAAGATACACCGATACCATAGGTTTCTGTTTTGAGACTTGTTGTGTACCTTTGAGTGTTATATGATGCTTCCGGTACAATTCCTTTCATGAACGAAAATATTTCCATCAAACTAATTTTATATGCACTTATCGAACTTTGCCCATCTAATAGGAACACATCTTTGAAAAATGATATTTTGTTGACAAACTCCTTGCTATCATTAGCACTAACAGCTTCTGAGGTCCAATCAATACTAAGCACTTTTATATCATTTTTTTCAAAGCTATAATTAAATCCTGTTTGGATAGAATATCCCATACGATCATCACTATTTACTGATTTAATATCATCAAATATTATATTAGTTTTAGAAATTCCGGCTGAAACCATCAAGTCTATACCCATTTTATCAGATATTTTTTTGTTTTCCAAAATATTATACGAACCAATCATTCCAAAATCAGTACCAAATATGGCACTACTCGGATTTGGATTATTATCATCGCCTATATAAATATATTTCAAATTCAAACCAAAACCAATTTTGAATTTCGAACCAAGAGTAGAAGACAAATTAACTCCTGTTTGATAATGATTGGGATTTTTA
Organism: uncultured Hyphomicrobiales bacterium; assembly: GCA_964539225.1. Classification (GTDB taxonomy): domain Bacteria; phylum Bacteroidota; class Ignavibacteria; order Kapaibacteriales; family UBA2268; genus CALLXS01. Next base: position 2,301 of record CAZIIZ010000195.1, read on the forward strand.
CTACCTTTAGTAATTACTATCTGATTATCGATGATTTGACTATAGCTTGGTTTACTTCCCATATCCAATGTTTGATGAAATATCCCTAATCCATAACTCCATTTTCCTTTTTTCTGATTCAATGATATTGCAAAATTATCGCTATTGAGTGCATTGTAATTTATTAATGAACCAGACCCATAATTGACCGATATTATATTTGGAGTTAATGTTAAAGAACTAAGAGCTGGATTAGCGAAATAAGAATAAGTTTCGTCATTAAGCCGAGAAACCCCGGTTTTAAACATAGCAAATAAATTCGCAGATGGATACATATCTAATACTATGAAGTCATCTGCATACAAATTAGCCGAAATTAGCATTAAAATGCTTAAAAGTATTTTTTTCATATTTATATTTTTTCCAAATAATTGGTAAATACTATTGATGCAAACTTAAATATTATCTTATTCTTTTCCAAATTAATTACTTAAACAAAAACAGATATTAATCGATATTAATCACTTACTATTTATTTTTTCTATTGCTAATTTCAATTTCTTATTCTATATCAAATACAAATGCCGAGTAGAAATCAAGAATATTACTTTCTACTCGGCATTGAACAATTTGAACAAATTATTTATTTACTAATAGAAATAGGCACTGAATCCTTATCGGTAGCCCATCTTTTATTAGGTTTGCTGCCCATAGTAAATACTAATTCTCCTCCGTTTAATATTTCCTCTACAGGAATAAATATGTTATTCCACGAATTTCCATTAAGTTTTACTGATTGTATATATGAATTTTCTGCTGAATAATTTTCGGCTTTGGTAATAAATACCTTACCATTGCCCAAATTCATAGTTACTTGTTTAGCACATGGAGTTCCAATAATATAATATCCGCTCGATGGAGCAACCGGATAAAAGCCCATAGTATTGAATAAGTACCAAGCAGACATTTGCCCACAATCGTCGTTTCCGCATAATGAATTTGGCTGATTACCATATTGAGTTGTCATTATTTTTCGAATAATATTCTGAGTTTTCCATGGTTTTCCGGCATAGCTATATAAATATGCAACGTGGTGAGCCGGTTCATTTCCGTGCCAATATTCTCCGAATCTGCCTAAAATATCTTCAGAACCCTTTTCGAGTTTATCTTTTTTGACATCCATAAACAAAGTATCCAATTTAGTATCAAAAGCATCTTTGCCACCTTGCAAATTGATTAAGCCCTGAACATCATGAGGCACATACCAACTATATTGCCAATTCGTACCCTCGGTAATATCCCTTTTATTTATATCTTCAATATATCCATGTGGGTCAAACGGAGTTCTCCAATTTCCCTTTGAATCCTTACCACGCATTAATTTAGTTTTTGGGTCGAATATATTTTTATAAGACATAGCTCGGTTCATAAAATATTCGTAATCAACTGTATTGCCTAATTTATTAGCAATTTGAGCTATGCAAAAGTCATCGAAAGCATATTCAAGAGTTTTCGACACCGATTCATTTTCATGATCGAATGGCACATAACCAATTTTGGCATATTCCGCTACATCATCATAATCTGGATTCATAGCCGTGGTTTTGCATGCTTTATACGCACGGTCGTAATCAAATCCTTTTACTCCACTCATTATCGCTTCAGCTATTACCGGAACAGCATGATAACCAATCATACACCAATTTTCATTATTATTTAACGACCATATTGGCAATAAATGATCTACACTTTGGTCGTAATGAGCAAGCATAGAATTTATCATATCAGCATTTCTATTAGGTTGAATTAATGAAAATAATGGATGTTCAGCACGATAAGTATCCCAAAGCGAGAATACAGCATAATTTTTGAAATCATTTGCTTTATGAATATTTTGGTCGAATCCACGATACGAACCATCAACATCTTGATAAATCATAGGAGTTAGCAAACAATGATATAGAGAAGTGTAGAAAGTTTCCTTTTCGTTATCAGTACCTTCTACCTGCATTTTCTCCAACTCTTTATTCCATTTATCTCTTGAATCTTTTACTACTTTATCGAAATCCCAACCGATTATTTCAGCATCAAGATTTTTCAAAGCATTTTCGGTACTAACGGCTGAAATGCCGATTTTAACCATAATTACTTCATTTTCTTTAGTAGAATAACTTGTGCAAAATTGTATATTTGCCCCGGCAGATTCATTTTTACTTCTAAATCTCGAAGTGTTGTACTGCACTTTTTTGCCGTCATTCATAATATCAAAATCTTCGAATGGACGTGAGAATTTCGCAGCGAAATATAGACGACGTTCTTTAGCCCATCCCTGCACCAAATGATATCCGGTAATCAAAGTTTTATTTTCTACTCGCACATTCGACCATTTTACATTCCATTGCAAAACGTGGCTTAAATCCATCATAATATTCGATTTATTAGACTTAGGAAATGTAAATTTGAGTAATCCGGCTCTATCGGTTGCACCTAATTCTACTAACACATTATGTTCAGGCAAGCGAACTGAATAATATCCGGCTTTTACTACTTCATCCTTATGATAATACGGAGTACAATAGCCCGAATCAGGATTTTGAATATAATAAGTATTACCATTCTCATCTTTTTTTGCGACTGTTCCGGCTACAAATGCAGGTTCTCCGACCGAAGGCATAACCAAGAAATCACCCAAATCTGGAATCCCAGTGCCGCTCAAATGCTGCATACTGAATCCAATAATCACACTATCTTTATATTCATAACCAGATGCTGTTTCCCAACTCTTTTTATCAGTATCCGGTCCTAATTGCACCATTCCGTGTGGGCAAACTGGTCCGGGATAAGTATTTCCTTCGCCGCTTGTTCCAATTAATGGCTGAATATACTCAACTAATTTTTTAGAATTTGATTGCTCTTGAGCCGATATTGGTATAGAAGATATGATTACGATTCCCAACACGATTTTGCGTATCAAGCTGTTCATAGCCTACCTCTTAAAGTGTTTTTTTAATGTATAATCATTAAGTTAATTTTGAACAACAAATATACAATATTTTTTAGAAATAAAAAATTATCACAATATTTTGTAATCATTATTATTTATTTTATCAACATTTAACGCTCTTTAGGCTATATTTTTTTTCTATACTCTTTTATTTTACTTCCGCATTATCTTCTCTTAATCATCTTATTCACACTAATCAGCTGAATCAACGGTTCAGATTTTCTTAATCACGCTAATCAGCTAAATCAACGGTTCAGACAATCTTTAACCACGTAGTGGTTTACTGTTTGTAGCAGTTCATTGATTATTTTCTTATTGCTCCGTAAGAGCGAACCGTTAAAGTAGGTCGCATCTACGATGCTATTTTTCCCGTAATTTAATATTTCTAAAAACAGTAAGCGACTACGTCGCTAAAAATATTCATTTAATTCTTCTTAATCATCTTAATCAGATAAATCAGTTTAATAAACTGTTCAGACTTTCTTAATCATCTTAATCACGCTAATCCGATAAATCAACGGTTCAGACTATCTTTAACCACGTAGTGGTTTACTGATTGTAGCAATTAATTGATTATTTTTCCAT
>CAZIIZ010000196.1:0-5866 GCA_964539225.1 uncultured Hyphomicrobiales bacterium
TTCCGATCTGGAGCTAAAACATTTGCCATAAAAACTGATGGTACTTTATGGGTGTGGGGAGACAACTCAGGTAAATATGGAAACGGATCTCTTTATGATTCTAATATTCCTATTCAAATTGGAATCGCCAATGACTGGGCAAAGTTATCAAGCAGTTCGAACCATACTTTAGCGATTAAAAATGACGGTAGTTTGTGGGCGTGGGGTAAAAATGACCTCGGTCAGTTCGGCAACGGAACTTATAGTGAATCCTTAATACCCATACCAATTCAATCCGGAAGTACTTGGGCGATGGTCTCGTGTACTCGGAAATTTTCCACCGGTATAAAAAGCGATGGTAGTCTGTGGGCATGGGGAAATAATTCAATTGGACAACTTGGTAACGGCACTAATACAGCTTCCAACATACCAGTACAAATTGGTTCAGATAAAGATTGGACTAAAGTATCTTGCGGAGCCGGGCACGGTCTTGCTATCAAAAGTGATGGCAGTCTATGGGCTTGGGGCGACAATTCTAGGGGGCAATTAGGAATCGGCTCTGAAACCAATTCCCTTATCCCGCTTCAAATTGGTACAGAAAAGCAATGGGCTTCGATTAGTTGCTACTCAGCTCATTCTGTAGCAATAAAAAACGATGGTACATTATGGGCTTGGGGCAATAATGATTTCGGTCAGCTCGGTGACGAAACCAAAATATCAAGAACGCAACCAATTCAAATTGGCGAAGATAATCAATGGGCAATTATTTCTGCTACATATAGAAATGTTCTCGCTTTAAAAAAAGATGGCTCGCTATGGGCTTGGGGAAATAATCAAGATTTTCAGCTCGGAGATGGAACTAATACCGATAGATATCATCCGATCCAAATTGGCAAAAACAAACTTTGGCTGAAAATTGCTGCCGGAGAGATATGTGCATTTGCTATTTACAACTCAAATATCTTAATTGAACCTAAAAATCTAACTAATCATGTATCCTCAAGTATTGACTTAAAATGGCATAAGTTCAACAATTGCTCATCGTATAGAATTCAGGTAGCAACTGACGAAAACTTTATCAATCTTATTAAAAATGAAACTACTAGCGATAGCATTTCAAATTTATCCGGTCTGATTAATTCAACTGAGTATTTCTGGCGAGTGTGCGGCTACCTAGAAAATGACTCCACAGAATGGACTGCCACTTGGAAATTCTATACATCATCCCATAGAACACGGACTTATGTAAATATTAATGCCAATGGACTAAATGATGGTTCAAATTGGGCGAATGCTTATACATCGCTCTTGAATGCAATTGAAAAGGCTTTCGCCGGAGATACTATTTTCGTATCAACAGGAACTTACGCTCCTATCAATAGTATTACTGAAGCTAAGGACAAGACATTATCCTTTAGAATGAAGCAAGGCATTTCAATATTTGGTGGATTTGTAGGAACTGAAGAGTCGATAGATCAAAGAAATATCGAAATTAATCCAACCGTACTCAGTGGCGATATTTCAATTACCGGGAATCTTGCGTATAATACATATCACGTAATATCCTTCCCTGATTCCATAGAAATGGATAATAGTACATTGTTAGATGGCTTAACAATCTCTGATGGATATGCAAATTCAGATTCTACAGACGGCAAAGGCGGAGCTTTGATTTTGTACAAAAATGGAAGTCCAATGTTCAGAAATTGTACATTCAGTAAGAACTATTCGCAAAATGTAGGCGGGGCAATATATATAGTTAGCTCATCGCCTCGGTTTGAATATTGCAAATTTATCAACAACTCGAATAGAACTGACTCCAGCTTTGACAAAGGAGGCGGTGCGTTGTACGCAGACTTCTCAAAAAATATTATTATAAATAATTGTACTTTCTCGGATAATAAATCTCGATTAGGCGGAGCCTTGAATTTTGACTTATCGGATAAAATCATTATCAATAATTCTACATTTGAGAATAATTACTCTTCAAATGTAGCCGGAGCCGTATATATTCAATATGGTTCAACGATAATCCGAAATTCAGTCTTTACTTCAAATAAATCAGATTTGGAATGCGGTGCAATTTGTTACTCCAATGGATTGCACAAACTATCAAATTCTAAATTAAACAATAATCGGTCGAATGGGAATGCCGGAGCATTGAGTTTGAATTTGGGCAATTATTATATCACAAACAGCACAATATCGAATAATTCAGCTAAACAAGGCGGCGGAATATATTTAGATTCAAACATTTCAACTATTCAAAACACAATAATTTGGGACAATACCGCCTCCACGTCAGGCAATGAATTTTTCATAAACGAAAAAGCAATCGTAAGTATTTATAATTCCTGCTACGGCAACCAATCAAGCGACGCAGTCGGAGCGATTGATACTGCTGCGAATAATATTTATGCTAATCCGCAATTCGTTAAACCAGAAAATGGCGATTATAGAATCGTTGGTAATTCGCCATGCGTCGATGCAGGCAATAATGAATATTCTACAGATTCTACCGATATTCGAGGAGCAGGATTCATGCGTAAACTTAGCGGAACAATTCCCAATACAGCCGGAACAATCGACATCGGTGCTTACGAATATAATATCGCTAAAGATCCAACTTCTTCAGTCTCAGACGAAATATGTACGGATAATTCTGATGTTTCTATTTCGCCACAACCGGTAATAAATGACGCTATTATAACTTTTATTACTAATGTTGATCCTGAAATAATAAATATTGAACTGTATGATATTAAAGGCACATTGATAAAAAGCTATCAAAACGCTGTATTACAAAACAATTCAAATCAATTACATTTGGATGTATCAGATTTATCAACAGGAATCTACAACGTGATAATCAAATCCGGTGCGAATATTTATCAATCGAAATTGATAAAAGTGAAATAAAGCATTTAAGTATTCAGACTTGTTGAGCGAAATTTTCTTAGCAAGTCTGCAACTTATTGCTTATATAAAATTGACCAAGAACAAGATTAAAGGTAGTCATTATGAAAATATCATATATAATTCTAACGTTGATGTTTTTTAGTTCGGTTGAGTCATATTCTCAAAAGGTACTATATGCTTGGGGGAATAATGCCTTCTATAGGCTTGGGGACGGAACAACGATTGAAAGAACTACTCCGAGTCCATTAGATCAATATCAAGACTGGCAACAGCTTGCCGAAGGCGGAGCTCAAACTCTTGCGTTGAAAACCGATGGTTCACTATGGGCTTGGGGAGATAATAACGGAAAATATGGAGATGGTTCGATTGCCGATTCATATATTCCTAAGAAAATCGGGATAGCTAATGATTGGGCGAAGATAACTTGCAGTTCGAATCATTCTTTAGCAATTAAAACCGATGGCTCACTTTGGGCTTGGGGCAATAATGATCTTGGTCAGCTCGGCAATGGCACTAATATTAACTCATCTATTCCTATCCAAATCGCCACCGGAAGTAATTGGCTAATGGCTGCTTGTAGCCGCATACATACTCTGGCTCTACAAACCGATGGCTCGCTTTGGGCTTGGGGCAAGAATACTAATGGACAGCTTGGCAATGGCACTAATGCAGATTCCAACATACCAGCACAAATTGGTACGGCAAAAGATTGGGCTTTAGTTGCTTGCGGTTCAGGTCATAATTTAGCAATTAAAACCGATGGCTCGCTTTGGGCTTGGGGCGAAAATTCTAGCGGACAATTGGGCAATGACACGAACATAGATTCCAATGTGCCTGTTCAAATTGGTACGGCAAAAGATTGGGCTTCGCTTAGCTGTTTTGCAGCTCATTCGCTAGCAATCAAAAAAGATGGTACTTTATGGGCTTGGGGAAATAATTATTTCGGTCAGCTTGGAGATGGAATTAGTAATCAAATTAATCAGCCAACGCAAATTGGCGATGAAAATCAATGGTCAATTGTATCGACAAGTTATCGTAATACATTCGCAATTAAGAAAGATGGTTCGCTTTGGGCATGGGGCAATAATCAAGATTGTCAGCTCGGAGACGGAACCAGAACATTCAGAGAGCATCCCATTCAAATTGGAACATACAAGCTTTGGACTGATATAGCGGCGGGACAACAACATACTTTCGCACTTTACAACTCGAATATCTTAATTGAACCGAGTAATCTAACTAATCACGTATCTTCAAATATTGACCTGAAATGGCATAAATTCAATAATTGTTTATCATACAGAATTCAGATAGCAACTGACGAAAACTTTAGTGCTCTAATTAAAAATGAAACTACTACCGATAGCATTTTTCATCTATCAGGTCTGATTAATACTACTGAGTATTATTGGCGAGTGTGCGGCTACCTAGAGAATGACTCCACAGAATGGACTGCCGCTTGGAAATTCTATACATCATCTCAGAAGATGCGTACTTATGTAAATATTAATGCTAATGGACTTTATGATGGTTCAAATTGGGCAAATGCTTTTACTTCGCTCCAAAATGCCATTGATAATGCTTTCGCCGGAGATACTATTTTCGTATCAGCAGGCACTTACATTCCAACCAATAGTATGAATGAAAACAAGGGTAGGAAATTATCCTTTAGAATGAAACAAGGTATTTCAATATTTGGAGGATTTGAAGGAACAGAAGAGTCGATTAACCAAAGAAATATCGAGCTTAACGAAACAATATTTAGCGGAGATATTGGCAATGCCGGAGATAATACGGATAATACATATCACGTAATCGCCTTTCCCGATTCAGTAGAAATGGATAATAGTACATTGTTGGACGGAGTAACAATATCTCAAGGATATGCAAATTCAGATTCTGTGGATGGAAAAGGCGGAGCTTTGATTTTGTACAAAAACGGCAGTCCAATGTTCAGAAATTGTACATTCAGTAACAACTATTCGCAAAATGCCGGTGGAGCAATTTATACTGTTAATTCTTCACCTCGATTTGAGCATTGTAAATTTATTAACAACTCAAATAATACCGATTCCGGCTTGAATAGTGGCGGTGGGGCTTTGTATGCAGACTTTTCTAAAGATATAATACTAAATAATTGTATCTATATTAACAACAAATCTCAATATGGAGGTGCTTTAAATTTTGAGTTATCAGACAATATAATAATAAATAATTCTAAATTTGAGTACAACTCTTCTACTAACATCGGCGGAGCAGCCTATATTCAATCGGGCTTTTCAACAATCCGTAACTCAGACTTTACTTCCAACAAGTCCGATTTGGAATGCGGTGCAATTTATTACGCCAACGGGCTGCATAAACTATCAAATTGCAAATTAACGGGTAATCAAGCTAATGAACTCGGTGGTGCGTTAGAATTAAACGCCGGAAATTTCTATATCTCGAATTGCACAATTTCGGATAATTCTGCTAAACAAGGCGGAGGAATTTATTCAGATTCCAATTATTCGTATATTCGGAATACTATAATTTGGAATAATTCTGCATCAGATTCCGGAGACGAAATTTATAAGAATGTAAGAGCAATTTTTGATATTCAAAATTCATGTTATGCTATTCAAACCAATGACGTAATTGGTGCAATTAATACAGGAGCATATAATATTTATCAAGATCCGCAATTTGTGAAACCCGAAAATGGAGACTATCGAATCGTAGGGAATTCTCCTTGCGTTGATGCTGGAAATGATAGTTATTCGTCTGATTCTACCGATATTCGAGGTGCTGGATTCAAGCGTAAACTCAGCGGAACGATTCCAAATACAGTCGGAACAATCGACATCGGTGCTTACGAATATAATATCGCAAATGATCCAACTTCTTCAGTCTCTGACGAATTAGAAACCAATGATTTAGATGTATCAATTTCGCCGCAACCGGTAATAAATGACGCTATTATAACTTT